>NZ_BPRB01000085.1 GCF_022179685.1 Methylobacterium trifolii | reverse complement strand
GTGGCCATCATCGGGTTGAAGTTGCGCGCCGTCATCCGGTAGGCGAGGTTGCCCTCGGTGTCGCCGGTATGGGCGTGGACCAGGGCGATGTCGGCAAACAGCCCGCGCTCCATCACGTATTGCTCGCCGTCGAACTCCCGCACCTCCTTGCCCTCGGCCACCTTGGTGCCGACGCCGGTCCTGGTGAAGAAGGCCGGGATGCCCGCGCCCCCGGCGCGGATGCGCTCGGCCAGCGTGCCCTGCGGGTTGAACTCGATCTCCAACTCGCCCCCGAGATACTGCCGGGCGAATTCCTTGTTCTCGCCGACGTAGGACGAGATCATCCTGGCGACCTGCCGGGTTTCCAGCAGCTTGCCCAGGCCCACCCCGTCGATGCCGGCGTTGTTCGAGACGATGGTGAGGCCCTTGACGCCCGAGGCGCGCACCGCCTCGATCAGCGCGTCCGGGATGCCGCAGAGGCCGAAGCCCCCGCACATCAGCATCATCCCGTCGCGCAGCAACCCGGCGAGCGCCGCGGTGGGATCGGGGTGAACCTTCTTCATGCCTCAGTCCTTTCCGTTGCCGTCGAGTTCGTCGCCCAGGACCTCGCGCACCCAGCGGAAGGCGCCGTTGGCGGCCGGCACGCCGGCGTAGATCGCGGTCTGGAGCAGGAGCGCCTGGAACTCGCCGAGGTCGACCCCGTTGCGAAGCGCCGGGCGCACGTGAAGCTTGAACTCCTCCTCGCGCCCGAAGGCGACCATCATCGCCAGGGTCACCAGGGAGCGGGTCTTCCAGGGCAGGCGGGTGTCGCCCCAGACCTCGCCCCAGGCTGTGCGGGTGATGAAGTCCTGCCACGGCTGCGCGAAGGCGCCGGCATTGGCCAGCGAGCGCTCCACGTGGGCCGCACCCAGGACGCTCTTGCGGTTCTCGACGCCGCGCTCAAAAGGCACGGCGCCGGTGGTGGCCTGTCCCGTCCGGTGCCGGTCGAGGAACTGGAGGAGATAGGTGCCGGCCGCGTCCGCCCGCTCCACGGCGAGCAGGTGGGCCGCCCGCGGCAGCACGACGAGTTCGGCCCGGCGGATGCCCTCGCAGATCTCCTCGGCCATGGCAGGCGGCGTGGCCGGGTCGTCGCGCCCGGCGATGACGAGGGTCGGCGCCGTGATCCAGCGCAGGACGGGCCGCAGGTCCATCTGCCCGATGGCCTCGCAGCAGATCGCGTAACCCGCCCGGTCGCTGGCGCTGAAGGCCGCGCGCACCGGCCCGACCAAATCGGGCGCCCGTTCGGCGAAGCCCGGCGAGAACCAGCGCCCCATCGTCGCCTCGACGATGGAAGCGGTCCCCTCCGCCCGGACCAGGGCGGCCCGCTCGTTCCAGCTCGCCTCGCTCGGCAGATAGGCGGCGGTCGCCATCAGCGTCAGGCTGAGGACGCGTGCCGGTTCCGCGCTCGCCAGGGCCTGCACCGTCATGCCGCCGAGCGACAGGCCGACGAGATGAACCTTCCCGATCCCGAGGGCGTCGATCAGCCCGAGGAGGTCGCCGGCCAGATCGCCGATGGAGGCGGGCTCGTGCCGCGTGGCCGAGCCGCCGTGGCCGCGGGTGTCGTAGCGCAGGATGCGGTAGCGCCCGCGCAGGGCCGGCACCACGGCGTCCCACATCGCGAGCGTGGTGCCGAGCGAGTTCGAGAAGGCCACGACCGGCGCACCGGAGGGGCCCGAGAGGTCGTAGTTCAGATCGGTGCCGTCGACGCAGATCAGGGGCATGGGGACGCGTATCCGGCAGCGGATGTCGGGGATGGCACGGCCGCCGGGACGAGGCGTCCCATCTCGGCGAGGGCCCGGTCGGTGACGCGCGCGGCCGCGGCGAGCGCGGGTGCGAGGTCGAAGGCGGAGGCGAGGTCGGTGCCCGCCGTCTCCGGCATCGCCTCCAGGACCGCGCGCAGTGAATCCCCGCCGTCGCGCATGCGGCCGGCGGCCTTCTCGACGAGACCGTGGGCGGTTGCCGCCCCGAGGCGCGGCGAGAGCCGGGCGGCGCAGGAATCGGCGAAGAGAAGGCCGTGGGTGATATCGAGGTTGGCCCGCATCCGCGCCGCATCGACGCCGAGCCCTTCGGCGAGGGTGCGTGCCTCGCGCAAGGCTCCGGAAGCCAGCCCGAAGAGCTGGGGCAGGGCGTGCCACTCGGCGTGCCACGGCCCGGCCGGGCGCTCGTGGGCCGCCGGCATCGCGTCGAGCAGCGTCGCGGCATGGCCCTTGGCCGCTGTGAAGGCCGCGAGGATGATGGTGGCGCCGACGGGGTTGCGCTTGTGCGGCATCGCTGAGGAGCCGCCGCGGCCGGGCACGTGCGGCTCGGCGACCTCGCCCACCTCCGTCGAGGCGAGCGACACCACGTCGGTGGCGAACTTGGCCAGGCTCCCCATCAACTGGGCGAGCCACGCCCCGGTCTCGGCGACGCGCGCCCGGCGGGTGTGCCACACCACAGGATCGTACCCGAGGCCGCAGGCGTCGGCGAAGCCCGCCGCCACCGCCTCGGCCTGCGCGCCCAGTCCCGCCAGCGTGCCCACAGGACCGCCCAGCGAGGCTGTGAGCATGCGCGCCCGCACCTGCGGCGCCCGGGCCGCGACCTCGGCGATCCCGAGCCCCCAGATCGCCGCCTTGTAGCCGAAGCTGACGGGGGCCGCCTGCTGGCCGTAGGTGCGCCCGACGCACGGGGTCTCCCGGTGCCGGGCCGCGAGGGCAGCGAGCCCCGCCACGATCGGCGGAAGTTCCGCCTCCACGAGGGCGAAGGCCTCGCGCAGTTGCAGCACGAGGCCCGTGTCGGCGATGTCCTGGGTGGTCGCGCCCTTGTGGAAGGCGGCCTCCAGTTCGGGCGGCAGCGCCTTCTGCACCGCCTTCACGAAGGGGATGACGGGAACGCCGGACAAAGCGGTCCTCTGGCCCAGAACCGCCGGGTCGAGGGTGCCGGGCGGGAGGGCCTCCAGGGCCTCGGGGAGCGCGGCGGGCACGAGGCCGAGCGCGCCTTGCGCCCGCGCCAGGGCGGCTTCCGCCCGCAGCATGGCCGCCACCCGCGCCTCGTCCGCGAAGACGGCGCGCATCGGCTCGGTCGCGAAGAGCGGCCCGAGCAGCGCCGAATCGAGGGACGAGAAGGCCATCCGGATCGCGCTCCCGTATCCGGTTCAGGCCGCCAGCCCGAGGGCGGCGCGCGCCTCCGGCGGGGTGGCGACGCGGCGCCCGTGACGGGCGACCGTCTCGGCGGCGAGACTCACCAGCTCGGCATTGCTCGCCGCCAGGCGGTCCTTGGAGATGCGGATGTTGTCCTCGAGGCCGGTGCGCACCGCGTTCGCGCCACGGGCCAGCGCCCAGTCCATCACCTGGGCCTGGTTGCGCCCGATCCCGGCCGCCGTCCAGGTCGCCTCGGGCAGGATGCGCCGCGTCTCGGCGAGCAGGATGTCGAGGAGGTGCGCGTCGGCCGGCATGGCGTTCTGCACGCCCATGACGAACTGCACGTGCGGCCGCGCGTCGATCAGCCCGGCATCGACCAGGCGCCTCGCCCCATGCAGGTGGGAGAGATCGAAGATCTCGATCTCGGGCCGCACGCCGAACTGCTTCATCTGGCCCGCGAGGTCGTTCACCAGGGTGGCGTGGTTCTCGTAGACGATGGTCGGGAAGTTGACCGAGCCGGTCGAGAGCGAGGCCATGTCGGGCCGGTGCTTGAGGGACAGGCCGCGGCTGGCCGGATCGCGCCCGCGGCCTCCGGTGGAGAACTGCACGATCAGGCCGGGGCAGTGCTTGCGCAGGCCCTCCTGCACGGCCGCGAACTTGTCCGGGTCGGAGGAGGAGCTTTCGTCGTCGTTGCGCACGTGGATGTGGGCGAGCGTCGCCCCCGCCTCGAACGCCGCGTGGGTCGACTCGATCTGCTCCGGCACGGTGATCGGCACTGCCGGGTTGTCCTTCTTGCGCGGCACCGAGCCGGTGATCGCCACCGCGATCACAACGGGCGCGTTCGCATCGGATGGGGGCATCGTGTTTCCTCCGCGGCCTGCGGCCGATTGCTTTTTGCCGGGGTGATCCGGCGCGCGCCGTCCCCCCCGATGCAGTTAGGGTCGGAACGTCCGGGCACGAGCGGCCGGACGCCCCGCTCAGACGTCGAAGAACACGGTCTCGGCTTCGCCCTGGAGATGGATGTCGAGGACGTAGACGCCGCGCCCGTCGCGGGTCTCGCGCCGGGCGATCAGGGTCTGGCGGCGGCTTTTCTGCTCGATTAGGTTCAGGACCGGGTCGGCGGCGTTGGCGGCCTCCTCGTCGGAAAAGTAGAGCCGGGTCTGGAGCCCGGTATTGATGCCGCGGGCGACGATCCAGAGGTTGAGGTGGGGCGCCATCGGGCGCCCGTGCCGGCCGGAGACGATGCCCGGCTTGACGGTGTCGAAGAACCACAGTCCCGTCTCGAAATCGGAGCCGGTGCGTCCCCAGCCGCGGAAGTGCGGGTCCGCCTCCTTGCCGGGCTGCCGGTCGGCCGGGTGGGCGTAGCGCCCGGCGGCGTTGGCCTGCCAGACCTCGATCAGCACGTCGCGCACGGGCTCGCCCGCGCCGTCGAAGACGCGGCCCTCGACGCGGATGGGCTCGCCCGTCGCGTCGGGGCCGGCGACCACGTTCGAGAAGTTGGTCTCGAAGATGTCGAAGCCGGCCTGCTGCGGGATCAGGCCGATATGCACGTAGGGGCCCGCCGTCTGGGACGGGGTCTCGCGGAATGTCTCGGGCAGGGGCTGGACCATGCTCAATTCCCCTGAAGCTTGTTCTCGAAGACGGTCGATTGCCGGCCGCGCAGGGTGATGTCGAAGCGGTAGGCCAGCATGTCGAGGGGGATCGCCGCGTTCATGTCCAAGGGCGCGATCAGGCGCTCGGCCGCCGCACGGTCGGGGATGCCGAGTACCATCGGGTCGCGCCAGATCAGCGGGTCGCCCTCGAAGTACATCTGCGTGATCAGGCGCTGGGCGAAGCCCGATCCGAACACCGAGAAGTGGATGTGGGCCGGGCGCCAGGAATTGAGGAAGTTGCGCCACGGATAGGGGCCGGGTTTGATCGTGCGGAAGACGTAGTTGCCCTGCGCGTCCGTGAGCGTCCGGCCGCAGCCGCCGAAATTGGGGTCGATCGGGGCAAGGTAGTGGTCGTTGCGGTGGCGGTAGCGCCCCCCGGCATTGGCCTGCCAGAACTCCACGAGGGTTTGGGGAATTCCGCGCCCGTTCTCGTCCCGCACCCGCCCGTGCACGATGCACCGCTCGCCGATCGGCTGGCCGTCATGGGCGTAGTTGCGGATCAGGTCGTTGTCGAGTTCGCCGATCTCACTGTGGCCGAAGGTCGGGCCGGTGACTTCCGAAAGGGAGTTCTGGAGGGAGAGCAGGGCACGGCGGGGCGAGCGCAGCACGCTGGTCTTGTAGTCCGGGGTGAAGGCGGGGGGGTGCACGCCGCGGTCGCGCTGCAGGAATTCCCGGTGGTCGTCGTCCGTCACTGTCTCCATCCCCGAAATCCTCTTCTGCCCCGGCCGCTTGAGCGGTTCTGGCGGGCCCTTCGATCAGCATCGCCGTCCCGGCAACCGGCGCGGCGGGTGCGGTCCAGGCGGCGGTGAAACCGCGAACCCCAAGGGGGCATGGCGCCAGTTTCCGTTCAAGCCACTTCCCGAGCAAGATGATAGACTTGCCCTATCGTGAAAGGTGCGGACCCAGTCCGCGTGAATATCGAATACGATCTCACATTCTTGCCCAGGCAACACGCCCGGGCCGGAGCAGGCGCGAAGCCGTTCGTAGCCCCGATCGAGCCATGCGCGTGTCGTGCGCACTTCGCCCTCATGGACCTGAACGCATCGTGGATCGGCTATTTCCACATGGGAAACCGTGAATTTCTCTTGAGAGAGCTCTAGTTGTCGAACGATGCGATAGCCAATGCTTAAAGCGCGCCCGCCCATGACGCGGTGTTATATGCAGCGCGCGTGGCGGCGCGCCTCGGCCTCGAACACGTCGCTCATGCGGGAGCGCGCCGCGAGGCGGTTGCGGTGCAGGTAGACCGGCATCTCGCCGGCCTCCTCGACCTCTAGGATCGCCGTGCCGCCCAGGCAGGCGCGGGCGGTGAACGCGTCGACGAGGGTGACGCCGAAGCCGTTGCGCACGAAGGCGCAGGCGGTCTCGGCGAAGCGGACGAAGGTGGAGATTTCCGGCGCGAGCCCGGCCTGTGCGTACATGCCGGCGATCACCCGGCCGTGCGGCGTGTCGCTGCGGAAGGACACCAGCGGCTGTCCCACAAGGTCCCGCAAGCCGATGCGGCGGCGGGAGGCCCAGGGGTGGTCCGAGGGGACGACGCAGACCATCGCGCCGCTGCCGATCCGCTCGGATTCGACGTTGGGGTGGTCCACCGGGAACACCGCGAGCGTGTACTCGCCGGTCTGCACGCCCAGGTACTCGGGGACCTGGTCGACGGAGAGGATGTCGACCTGGACGACGAGGCGGGGGAAGTGCCCGCTCAGGACCTTGAGGATCTTCGGGACGATGGAGTGGCCGAGCGAAGGGGAGGCCCCTACCCGGAACATGTCGTCCGTGCCCTGCGCCATCTGGTCGATGAACTGGTGCAGGGTCTCCAGCCCCTTGTGGACGCGCTCGGCTTCCGAGAACAGCAGCTTGGCCTCCTGCGTCGGCGTCAGCCGGCCGCCGGCCCGGTCGAAGAGCAGGAAGCCGAGCCGGTCCTCCATGTGGCGCAGCATGCGGCTCAGGCCGGGCTGGGAGGTGTTCAGCATGCGCGCGGCGCCGCTCACGGTGCGAGCGATCATCACGGCGCGAAAGATTTCGAGCTGTCGGAAGTTGAGCACGGCGCCGCCTATAGCCCGATGTTATGAGTGACGACGGAAATCGACTTTGCCTCGGCTCGATTTCCTTCGCATAAAGCCCGTGTCGGCCGGACGCTGGTCGGCCGGAGCCTATCTATGCGGCCCGGTGCCCGCCTGCGGGCGGCGGTCCCGGCACCGGCCGGGACGGGTCCGGGACAGGAGCCTCGATGTACAATTCCATCGCCACCGTTTCCTTGAGCGGATCGCTTCCGACCAAGCTGCGGGCGATCGCCGAGGCGGGATTCGCGGGTGTCGAGCTGTTCGAGGCGGACGTGCTCGCCGATCCCCACACCCCGCGCGAGATCGGGGCCATGATCGCCGACCTCGGGCTGCGCTGCGTCACCCTGCAGCCGTTCCGCGATTTCGAGGGCCTGCCGGAGCCGCGCCGGGCGACGGCCTTCGATCGGGCGGAGCGCAAGTTCGATCTCGCGCACGACATCGGCACCGACCTGCTGATGGTGTGCTCCTCGACGGTGGCGGACGCCTCGGGCGACCACGCCCGCATCGCGGCCGACCTGCGGGAACTCGGCGAACGGGCCGGGCGCCGGGGCCTGCGCGCGGCCTACGAGGCGCTCGCCTGGGGCGCCCACGTCTCCGACCAGCGCGATGCCTGGGCCCTGGTCCAGGCGGCGGACCACCCGGCCCTGGGCTTCGTCCTCGACAGCTTCCATTCGCTCGCGCGGGGCGTGCCGATCGAGAGCCTGCGGGCCGTGGACCCGAAGCGCATCTTCCTGGTGCAGATGGCGGACGCGCCGCTGATCCAGATGGACGTGCTGCAATGGAGCCGGCACCTGCGCTGCATGCCGGGCCAGGGCGGCCTGCCGCTGGTCGACTACGTCCGTACCCTGCTCGAGATCGGCTACGACGACGTGCTGTCGCTGGAGATCTTCAACGACAGCTTCCGCTCGAACTCGGCGCAGGTGACGGCACTCGACGGCCTGCGCTCCCTGATCGCCCTGCGGGACGAGGCCGGCCGCGACCGCCCAGGCGGAGCCGCCCTGCCGCCGCCGATATCGGTCGAGCGCCTCGACTTCATCGAGTTCGCCGCCTCCGAGGCCGATGCGGAGCGGATCGGTGCGCTGTTCGGAGCCTTCGGCTTCCGCTGCAGCGGGCGCCATCGCAGCAAGTCCGTGAGTCTGTGGCAGCAGGGCGCCATCAACCTCGTCCTCAACAGCGAACCGGACGGGTTCGCCGCCGCCCACGCCAACGCCCACGGCGCCTCGGTCTGCGCGATCGGGCTCGCCGTGCCGAATGTCGCCGCCGCCCAGGCGCGGGCCGAGGGCCTGCGCGTTCCGGCCGAAGAGCAGCGGCCCGGGCCGGGCGAGCGCGTGCTGCCCGCGATCCGCGGCGTCGGCGGCTCGCTCATCGAGTTCACCGCGGCCGAGGTCGCGCCGGAGGCCGCGTGGCTTCAGGACTTCGACATCCGCGACCCCGGACAGCGTCCGGGCGGGGGCGCCGGCCTGACCCGCATCGACCATGTCGGCCAGACCGTGGCCCATGTCGACACGCTCTCCTGGCTCCTGTTCTACAAGAGCCTGTTCGACCTGCGCGTCGAACCGCAGGTCGACATCGCCGATCCCCTCGGCCTTGTGCAGAGCCAGGTGCTGCGCAGCCGGACGGACGCACTGACGGTCGTCCTCAACAGTTCGGCTAGCAGCCGGACGCTCTCCTCGCGCTTCGTCGACTACTACTTCGGGGCCGGCGTGCAGCAGATCGCGCTCGCCACGGACGACATCTTCGCCACGGCCGATGCCCTGCTGGCGGCCGGGGTCGAGTTCCTGGCGATGCCGGGCAACTATTACGACGACCTCGTCGCCCGTTTCGGTCTCGACGCGGACCTGACGGCCCGGATGCGGGCGCACCAGATCATCTACGACCGCGACGGCGCGGGCGCGTATTTCCACCTGTTCACGCGGGCCTTCGAGCGGCGCTTCTTCTTCGAGATCGTCCAGCGAGAGGGCTATCGCGGCTTCGACCTGCCGGGCACGGCCATCCGTCTCGCCGCCCAGACGCGGCTGAAGACGCTCCCGGTCTGACGCGCCCGATGCCGCGTATTCGCCAGCCCCGTTCCTGCCGCAGGCGATCGGCGCTCGCGTGCCCTGGCCGTGATCCGCGGCGCGGCTCCGTCGAAGGTCTCCTGGCAGAAGGAAATCTGCCGAATCCGGTCGGATCACGGCCGGGCCGGGCGGCAAACCCGGCATCGCGCATCTCGGCATCGTCCGCCCTGTCATGTCCGTCGCCGCATCTGCGAGAACGAATCTCATTGACATGAACGTACCAGTTAGTTCATTTGCTGACAAGGGCAGCCGACGGATGCGATTTGCCGACGCCGCGAGCTTTTCGTGCGCCGTTCGGGGCACCGGCTGCCAGATAGGTCTCGACACTGTTTTGATCGCTGCGCATTTCAATTTGCCGTAGATGTAATAAAAACCAGCCCTCATATCATGTATTCATAAATATACATATTAACATGCTACGCTATATTTGAAACATACGCTCTACAAGCGACCCATAGAACAAGAAAACAAAAAATCGAAATCAAACCGCCGCATCGACGGCGCGTGGAGGGAAACGCCAATGTCAACTGTTGCCATGAACCCGGCAGCCGGGGTGCCGGCCCATGCCGGAGCCTCGCGAAAGGCCGCGCTTGCGAGCTGGCTCGGCAGCGCGGTCGAGTACTACGACTTCTTCATCTACGGCACCGCCGCGGCGCTGATCTTCCCGAAGCTGTTCTTCTCGCCCGACAACCCGCAGGCGGCAGCCATCGCCTCCTTCGCGACCTTCGGCGTGGCCTACATCACGCGGCCCCTCGGGGCCGTGGCGCTGGGGCATGTCGGCGACAAGTTCGGGCGCAAGAAGGTCTTGACCTTCACCCTGCTGCTGATGGGTTTCTCGACCTTCATCATCGGATGCCTGCCGACCTACAGCCAGGCGGGTGTGCTCGCGCCGATCCTGCTCGTTCTGGCGCGGCTGCTCCAGGGCATCTCGGCGGCCGGCGAGCAGGCCGGCGCCAGCTCCATGACCCTGGAGCACGCCCCCGAAGACCAGCGGGCCTTCTACACGAGCTTCACCTTGAGCGGCACGCAGGCCGGCCTGATTCTGGCGACCCTGGTCTTCCTGCCGATCTCGGCGATGCCCGAGGAGCAGATGTTGTCCTGGGGCTGGCGCATCCCGTTCTTCATGAGCCTGATCGTGGTGGCCGTCGGCTTCTGGGTGCGGCGCACCCTGCCGGAGACGCCGGCCTTCGAGGAGGAGAAGGAGCAGCACGAGGACGCCAAGCTGCCGGTGGTGGCCCTGTTCAAGGAGCAGTGGTCCGACGTGTTGCGCGTGATCCTGGCGGCCCTGGTGTCCACGGTGAGCACGATCTTCTCGGTCTACACGCTCTCCTACGCCGTCAACACGGTGAAGCTGCCGCGCCCGACCATGCTGACGCTGCTGATCCTGTGCAACGTCGTCGCCCTGGTGGCGATTCCCCTCTGGGCCAAGCTCGCCGACCGCATCGGACGCCGGCCCGTGTTCATGCTCGGGGCACTGGGCTGCGCGGTGCTGATCTACCCGTACCTCTGGGCGATCGGGCACGGCGAGGTCGCGATGATCTACGTGTTCGGCCTGCTCCTCTCCGGCGTGGTCTACAGCGCCTCCAACGGTGTCTGGCCCTCCCTCTATGCCGAGATGTTCGACACCCGCGTGCGGCTCTCGGGGCTGGCGATCAGCACCCAGATCGGCTTCGCCCTCGGCGGGTTCGCACCGAGCATCGCCGCCGCGTTGCAGAGCGAGGGGCCCAACGGCTGGCTGCCGGTGGCGATCCTGGTGATGTGCACCTGCCTGATCGCGGCGGCCTCGATCTACACCGCGCGGGAAACCTACCGGACCCCGATGCACCTGCTCGGCCGGCCCTCCTGAGCCCTGCCGCGGCTTCGATCAACCGGCCGCGAGGTAGCGGATCACCGCGTCGCCGATCAGCCGCCTGTGGCGCTCGCGGGTCGCGGGCTCGGCGAGGTCGACCGCGAAGATCGCCCCGAAGGTGTGCCGGTTGGCGACCCGGAAGAAGCAGAAGGCGCTGATGAGCATATGCAGATCGATGGGATCGATGCCCGCGCGGAAGCGTCCCGCCGCCTGCCCGCGCCGCAGGATCGCGGTGATGGCGCCGATGATGGTCACGTTCAGTTCGCGGATCACCGCCGAGGCGGCGATGTGCTCGGCCCGGTGGATGTTCTCGATCCCGACCAGGCGGACGAAGTCCGGATGCGTCTCGTCGTAGTCGAAGGTGGTCTCGACCAGGGCGCGGATGGCCGCCTCCGGGTCGAGGGCGTCGAGGTCGATGGAGGCTTCGAGTGCTCGGATCTCGGAATAGGCGCGCTCCAGCACCGCGAGGTACAGCCCCTCCTTGCCGCCGAAGTAGTAGTAGATCATCCGCTTGGAGGTGCGTGTCCGCTCGGCGATGGCGTCGACCCGGGCGCCGCTGAGGCCATGGGCCGCGAATTCCTCCGTCGCCACCGCGAGGATGTCGGTCCGGGTCCGCTCGGGATCGTTCACCCGCGACCGCGGCCGGCGGCGTGCCTGCCCGATCACGGGCTCGTCCGTCTCGCTGCTCATAAAGGTGCTGGATCGTCCCCGAACGCGGTCCGGCACTTTGAACGGACCGGTCCGTCCCCGCAAGGCGGACGGATCGTCCACCCAACCGCATCCAACCGGGGAGCCGCCGCATGAGCGACACCGTCCTGATCCTCAACGGGCCGAACCTGAACCTTCTCGGGCGGCGCCAGCCGCACATCTACGGGCACGAGACTCTGGCCGACGTGGAGGCGCGCTGCCGCGAGACGGCCGCCGAACTCGGTCTCTCCGTGGTGTTCCACCAAAGCAACGCCGAGCACCAGCTCATCGACTGGATTCACGAGTATCGCGTGGATGCGGCCGGCATCGTCATCAATCCCGGCGCCTTCACCCACACCTCGGTCGCCATCCTCGACGCCCTGAACGCCTGCGAGGTGCCCGTGATCGAGTGCCACATCTCGAACGTGCACAAGCGCGAGGCCTTCCGGCACCATTCCTACGTCTCGCTGGCGGCCACCGCGGTGATGGCGGGCTTCGGCACCCACGGCTACGTGCTGGCCCTCCGGCACGTGGCGCAGCTTCATCGCACCAAGGGAGACGTGAAGTGACGCGCTATGCGGAACGGCGGTCCGTGCTGCTCGGCCTGATCGGGCAGGACATCCAGAACTCGCGCACGCCCGAGATGCAGATGCGCGAAGGGGCGGCGCAGGGCCTGCGCCTCGTCTACCGCCTGATGGACCTGACCCGGCTCGGCCTCGGCGTCGAGGCCCTGCCCGAACTGCTGCGCGGGGCGGAGCGGGCCGGGTTCGACGGCCTGAACATCACCCACCCCTGCAAGCAGGCGGTGATCCCGCATCTCGACGAATTGTCGGACGACGCCCGCTCATTGGGCGCGGTCAACACCGTCGTGTTCCGCGACGGCAAACGCATCGGGCACAACACCGACTGGTCCGGCTTCTTCGAGCCGTTCCGGCGGGAGATGTCCGACGTGCCCGTGCGTCGGGTGGTCCAGATCGGGGCCGGCGGCGCCGGGGCCGCGGTGGCGCATGCGGCGTTGATGCTCGGTGTCGAGGAACTGACCATCGTCGACATCGATCCTGCGCGGGCGGCTTCCGTCGCGGCCAACCTCACGGCGCATTTCGGAGCGGGCCGGGCCAGGGCCGGGACGGAGCTTGCCGCGAGCGTGGCTGCCGCGGACGGCCTCATCAACGCGACGCCGATCGGGATGGACGCGCATCCCGGATTGCCCCTGCCGGCCGAATTCCTGCGCCCCGACCTCTGGGTCGCCGAGGTGATCTACTTCCCGCTGGAGACCGAACTGCTGCGGCGCGCCCGCGCCCTCGGCGCGCGGACCATTGGCGGGGGCGGCATGGCCGTGTTCCAGGCGGTCGCCGCGTTCCGGCTGTTCACCGGGATCGAGCCCGACAGCGACCGGATGATCGCCGCCTTCGCTTCGATGGGATCGGCCTGATCGCGTTCAGAACCAGCGCCGGAGCCAGAGCGTCAGACGGTTCACCTGCCCGGCGATGTCGTCGACGATCTCGATCTGGCCGCGGGCAATGATCCTGGCCTGATGCCGCGTATAGGGAGACAACATGGAACGAACCTTTCCCTGAGCGATGGGCTCAGCTTCGAAAAGGGCGTTTCCCCGAGATAACCGGATCGCGTCGATCTCTTGCAACCGGAACGATACCGCGTCGAGACTTGGCGAAGTCTAGGCCGCCTGTTCCAGTCACGGCGAAGCTATCACGACCGGATCGAATGCCGGCCGCCGACCCGCGCATGGCAGGTCTGCGCGCGCTCGGGCAGTCAGGCCACGCCCGGAGCGGCATCGATCCCGGTACGGGCGCTGCGCTTCACCACGAGGGCTGCGGCGGCGATCAGGGCGGGGAGGGCGACCACGGCGAAGATCGCGGGCAGGCCCAGCGCGCGGCCTGCGAGCTCCGCCACGAGAAACGAGCCCGCGATGCCGCCGAAGCGGCCCAGCCCCAGCATCCAGGCCACGCCGGTGGCGCGCCCCGGCGTCGGGTAGAACCCGGCCGCGAGCGCCGGCAGGGAGGACTGGGCCGTGTTCATCAGGGTGCCGGCCACGAACACGGCGAGCATCAGCAGGCCGACATGGTCCCCCGCCTGCCCGATCGCGGCGACCGCGAGCGCCGTCAGTGCGAAGGCTCCGGCCACCATGAGGTTCGGCTCGAAGCGGTCCATCAGCGCCCCGAGCAGGATCGCGCCGACGCCCCCGAGGGGAAACAGGGCCGCGATCAGCGCCGCGGTGCGAGGGTCGAGCCCCGCGTCGCGGAACAGGATCGGCATCCAGTTGATCAGGGCGTAGAAGATCACCAGCCCCATGAAGTAGGCGATCCACAGCATCGCGGAGCCGAGGCGGTAGGACCGCGACAGGACGAGACGCAGGCCGCCCTGCGCCTGCGCCGTCCCGGCCTCCTCGCCGAGCCGGAACCCGGCCGCCGCCGCGGCGTCCGGAGCGATGCGTGCGAGCACCGCGCGAATCCGCGCCGTGGGCGCGCCCCGCGCCACGAGGTAGCGCAGGGATTCGGGCAGGGCCGGCACCAGCAGGACGGCGAGGAGGAGGGGCGCCACGCCGCCGAGCACGAGCACGCTCCGCCAGCCGAACAGTGGGATCATCCAAGCGGCGAGGAAACCGCCCGCTGCCGCCCCGAGGGGGAAGCCCGAGAACATCATGTTGGTCAGGAGC
Organism: Methylobacterium trifolii; assembly: GCF_022179685.1. GTDB lineage: Bacteria > Pseudomonadota > Alphaproteobacteria > Rhizobiales > Beijerinckiaceae > Methylobacterium > Methylobacterium trifolii. Next base: position 14,720 of record NZ_BPRB01000085.1, on the reverse strand, counting down.
GCCCGGCGCGGCGCGGGACAATACTCGCTGGTGAGCGTCACGGCGTTCGGCATCGCCGCCCCGAGGCCGAGGCCGGTGAGGAAACGCAGGGCCACGAGCTGCGTCAGGTCGCCGGAAAAGGCCGAGGCGAGGCAGGCCACCCCGATCTCGAAGACGGCCGCAACCAGAACGGCCTTGCGCCCGAATCGGTCGGCGAGCGGCCCCGCCGACAGCGCCCCGAACGCGAGCCCGAACAGGGCCGCGCTGAGCACGGGCGCCATGGCCGCCCGGCCGACGCCCCACTCGGCGGTGAGCGAGGGGGCGATGTAGCCGATCGCGGCGGTGTCGAAACCGTCGAGCAGGACGATGCAGAAGCAGAGGGCGAAGGTCAGCCGTTGCAGGCCGGAAAAGCCGCCCGCGTCGATCACCGGCCGGACATCCACGACGTCCGTCCGCCCCGTGCCCTGGCTCATGCATCGCCCCGCTGGTCCGGCCCGGCCGGCACCGTGCCGGTGCCTTCGGCATCCGTCTCACCCGAAATGCAGAAGACGGAGCCTGATCCCGGCGATATCATCAGCCCGACACGCCAGCCACGATCGAAGCCGTCCATGACGTGACACGGCGCCCATCGAGACACGAAAAAGGCGCCGCTCCCGGAGGAACGGCGCCCGACACGTCGAGGGTCGCCGGAGCGACCGCCTGCTCAGTTGAAGGTGTCGATCTCAGCCGACTCGTAGCTGGTGACTTCCATGCCGACGCAGACTTCCTGGACGATGGGGGCGGACCACTTCATGGCGTTTCTCCTGGGGATTGTGATTGGGGTGATCGTCGGGACTAGAGCGGCCGGCTCCTGTCGAAGCCGATCGACCCTCAGTTGAAGGTGTCGATCTCAGCCGACTCGTAGCTGGTGACTTCCATGCCGACGCAGATTTCCTGGACGATGGGGGCAGACCACTTCATGGCGTTTCTCCGTGCTCGTTCGAAGAGGAAGATAGGCGATGTGTTGGGCGCAATACAAGCGGGCCCTACACTTATATTTCTCATAGGAGCCCGGCGCTATGGCATGCTGACGGTCCGTCGTGCCGCGCCGGGTGAAAAATCGCCTTCGTGATCAGACATATGGTGCTTGCAGGCCCGATTTTCAACGATTCCGCGCCGCGGGTCCGGACTGCTCGCTTGCGGGTCCGCCCATGGGCGGCTTGACGCTCGCCCGCGCCGGGCGCACGAGGCTGCCGCGCCCGCCCGGTACCCGGCGCGCGCTCCCGTTTCCCGAATCGAGACCCGATGCCCAGCGACGCGCCAGATCGATCGTGCAGGCCGTGCCCGGCTGCGCGCCGCCGCTCCGCCTGAGCCCCTGAGGGCCGCCGGCCGGGCACCGGCCCGCCGCCGGTCGCGGCCGGCACGCCGCGGTGGGTTGCCGCGCCCGCGAGGCGAGGCCCATGAACGAGATCGCTCCTTTCGATACCCGCATCGACCCGTCCGTGCTGGCCGCCCGCCTCTCTGACGAGCGAGCGCCCGACATCGTCGAGGCCCTCAACGAGGAGGCGCCCGAGGTCGCCGCCGCGATCCTGCTCGGGTTGCCCCACGAGCGCGCGGTCGAGGTCCTGGACCAGCCCGAACTCGATTCCGCTGCCGACATCATCGAGATGCTGCCCCGCGACCGGGTCGCCTCCTTCCTCTCCGGCATGTCCGCCGACCGCATCACCGACGTGTTCCGCGAGATCGAGGAGCCCGGCCGCTCGGACCTGCGCGCCCGGCTCGACGCCGAGACGCGGGGCGCCGTGGACCGGCTCAGTGCCTACGGCGAGGAGACGGTCGGCTCGCTGATGACCACCGAGTTCGTCACCGTGCCCGGTACCTGGAGCGTGGCCCAGACGCTGGAGCACGTCCGCACGGTGGAGAAGACCCGCGAGACGATCTACGCGATCTTCGTCCTCGATCCGCGCACGCGAGCGCTCACCAAGGCCGTCCCCCTGCGCCGGCTGATCTCGGGCGACCCGCAGGACAACGTCCTCAGCGTCGCGCCGGGGCGCCCGCCCCTGGCCGTCTCGCCCACCGCCAGCCGCGAGGAGGCGGCCCGCCTGATCTCGAAATACGACCTACTGGCCCTGCCCGTGGTCGACGCGGTCGGCCACCTCATCGGCATCGTCACCGTGGACGACATGATCGACGCGATGGTCGAGAAGCAGACGCAGGACGTACAGCGCTTCGGCGGCATGGAGGCTTTGCCCGAGCCCTACATGGACATCGGCTTCCTGACGATGATCCGCAAACGCGCCGGCTGGCTCTGCGCCCTGTTCCTCTCGGAGATGCTCACGGCCTCGGCCATGCAGGGCTTCGAGGGGGAACTGGAGAAGGCGATCGTGCTGACGCTCTTCATCCCCCTGATCATGAGTTCGGGCGGCAATTCCGGCTCTCAGGCGACGTCCCTGCTGATCCGGGCGCTCGCCCTGCATCAGATCCGCCTGCGCGACTGGTGGAAGGTGGCCTTGCGCGAACTGCCCACCGGCATCGTCCTCGGTTCGATCCTCGGGCTCATCGCGGTCGCGCGCATCGCGATCTGGCAGAAGGCCGGCTTCTACGATTACGGCCCGCACTGGCCCCTCGTGGCGGCGACCGTGGGGGCGGCGCTGATCGGCATCGTCACCTTCGGGTCGTTCGCGGGCTCGATGCTGCCCTTCGCCCTCCAGCGGATCGGCTTCGATCCGGCCACCGCCTCCGCGCCCTTCGTCGCGACCCTCGTCGACGTGACGGGCCTCGTCATCTACTTCTCGGTAGCGCTGCTGATCCTGCGCGGGACGCTGCTGTAGGGCATCGACCGGGGACGCGGCTAACCAGCGGCCGGGCGCGTCCCGTCGAGCAGGCAGAGCACGTCGTGGACGGCACGGTAGCGGTAGCGGGCTCCGGTGAAGGCCTCATGGGCCTGCCCCGTGATCCTCCCGGCGAGGTCGGCACCAGAGGTGGTGGTCGCAAGCCACTCGGCCAGGTTCCCGATGCGCCGCGAACTCTCCTCCAGGAAATGCTCGCCCGGCTTGAAGACCGGGTGGGCATGGAGGGGACGGCTCAGCACCAGCGCCCCGTTGCCGAATCCGAGGACGCCCATCCCGTAGCCCGCCACCGAGCCGATCTCCTCGGCGTCGATGGCGAGCAGGATTCGGCTGTTGCGGGCGACGCGGTTCTCCAGCGCGATGCGCCGCGCGCCCATGGACCGGCGCAGCCGCGGTTCGCGCACCCGCTCGGGGTAGGGAGTGAAGCAGCCTAGCCGCGACAGGGCCGCCGCGCCGTGGACAAAGACCTCGTCCCGCGTCGTGCTGTGCGTGCCGAAGAAGCAGAGGTCGATCGGCCGGTCCCCCCAGGCGACCGGCCCGTCGCCGGAGGCGAGGACCTCGCCTTGCAGGGAGGCGGCCAGGGGCTCGTCCGCGAGGTCGGCCCGCATCAGGTCGGCGCCGCACGGAATCCCGAGGAACTCCGCGTGCGGGATGCCACAGGCGGCGTAGAGGGCGCAGTTCTGCGCGTTCCCGTCGACCAGGGCGCGGGCCGCCAGCAGCAGCGGCAGGGTCCGGGCCTGCGGCGTGGAATGGACCGGTTCGGTCGGGCACAGCACCGCGGCGGCCAGGATGTCGCCGTCGAGCCAGCGCGCTCCGCCGTCCAGGAAGAAGAACGCGTGCGGTGCGAAGAACAGGCAATGGTCGAGGCGGCTCTCGGGGTCGGCGGTCTCGTCGCGCAGCCGGGCGTCGATGCCGAACGCCATGAGCGCGCCCGCCATCATCTCCGCTGCCAGGCGGATCTTCGGCGGGCTGTGCGAATGGACGTAGAGCCCGACCGCTTCGCCGAGGAAGCGCCCGACCAGGGCGGCGAGTTCGGCCGCGGCCACCGGCGTCTCGGCCGGTGGTGCGCCGGGCGGCAGCCGGCGCAGGGCCGCCACGACCGATTGCGGGGTGCAGAACGGCCGGTTCTCGCGCAGGCCGGTGCCGGAGAAGTGGGCGACGGCCTCGACGGCAGCGATCGGCAGGTCCGGATTGAGCCGGAGATACGCTTCGGGGTCGAACGTCGGAAGCCGCGCGAGGCGGGACTGCATGCCGGGGCCGTCGAGGAGCAATTCCATCCCGCTCAGGCGCCGGCGGACGGTGCCGGGGATGCGGCGGGCCGGCGGGGCAGGGGGTTCGATGACGTTGCGCGTGAGATCATCGGTCTCGCTCGTGCGGCGGCGCCTGCCGCGGACGCCAGGGGACATACCAAGATCGACCCGGCGCGTCATCCGAGCGGACCGGGTCGGCCGCGGACACCCTGTGGGTGCTCATCACCGCCGCAGCCGGAGTGGTGATTCCCGGGCACAGGTCCCGGCATTCGACGCCGAATCCGCCCCGGGCCGCGCCCCGGCGGTCCGGCATATGGACGGGAGCGCGAAAGGACGATTCATTCCCGCATGACCGAACCACACGCCTGGGCGTGCGACCGGAGTCGCCATCCGTGACCATCCCCCTGCTCGACCGCGCGACCTTCGACGATCTTGGCGCGGTGATCGGCACCGAGAAGATCCTGCGCCTGGCCGATCGGTTCGCCGCGAGCCTGAGCACCGCCTTTCCGCAGGACGGATGCTCGGGCGACGACTACGCCCGCGAGGCGCATACGCTGATCTCGATGTCCGGTATGCTCGGCTGCGAGCGCCTGTCGCAGGCGTGCCGCATGCTGGAGACGGCCGCCAAGGTCGGGGCCGACCTCGCCGGGCCGCTCGCCGAGATCCGGGATCTGCGCGACCGGACGATCGAGGCCATCGCCGCATTCAAGGCCGAGATCGGAGGCCGGGCGGCATAAGGCGTTCACCCGGCGCGTGTATCCCGGCTCGCTGAGTCCGCTTCCGCGTCCGGCCTGTCCGAACGAGCGAGGTTCGGGCCTTTCGACGAGAACCGGGCTATAGGGCCGCGGCGTCGAGACAGCGGACGCGAGCGGGACGCCGGCCGCACGCCCTCGTCGTGGCCGGCGACGTGATCTTCTTCGCGCCGCTGTGGCGCGGAATCCTGTTCCACATGGCCCGGCGCCGGCAGACCGGACCCGCCCAGGCCCGGCGCCTGACGAGGCCGGATGGCGCCTTCGGCGGTGTGCTGATCGTCGCCTTCGACCCCGATTGCTTCGCGGCGCTCTTCGAGGCCCTCGACGGGGGCCCGGACGGCAGCCTCGCCCTGTTCGGGCAGCGCCTGTTCGCATATCGGACGACCGACGGGCTTCCCCTCGTGGTGACCGTGAGCACGCCGATCGCGGAGGTGGACGCCCCGGTGGACGAGGCCTGCGGGCGCGCGTTCCTGGTCGGCGGCATCGCGACGCTGATGATCCTGGCCGGCCTCCCGGTGCTGCTGCACGAACTGGAATGCCGGCTGCGCCGCGAAACGCTGCTGGTCGAGACCCACCGGGCACTCGCCGAAGCCGGGACACTGTTCCGCGGGATCTTCGAGAACCCCACCGACCACCTCTTCGTCCACCGGTTGGCACCCGACGGAAGCTTCGCCCTGGAGACGCTCGAGCGCCTCGTCGAACGGATGGGGGGCGAGACCGGCGTGGTCTCGGACGACGACGCGGGACCGACCTTCCGGTTCGTCGTGAGCCTGTCGCGCGGAGCGTCCGCGCCGGCGATCGTGGGCGCCGCCAGGCGGACGGCATCCCGCCGGGCGGGGCACCTCCTCCTGGTCGAGGACGTGGAGATCAACCAGAACTCGCCCGCCTCGTCCTGGAGGCCGCCTGCCAGTCCGTCGACGTGGTCGCGGACGGCGCAGCGGCAGTGGAGGACGGCGCCTTTGACCTCGTGCTGATGGACGTGGAGATGCCGGACATGGACGGCGACCCGGCTGATCCGCCCTCTGAAGGGACCGGCCGCGACGATTCCCATGATCGCGATGACGGCCAAAGTCCCGCCGAGCGAGATCCGCCAGTTCCGGGAGGCCGGCATGGACGACCACGTCGGCAAACCCGTCGACCGGGCAGTGCTGTGCGCGACGATCGACCGCCGGCTGGCCGCTCCCGATCGCGCCCCGGTCCGTCCGGGCCGGGCCGCCGAGGGGTGAGACGGCACCCCGGATGGGCCGGACCGCTCGGCCCTCGTCCGTCGGCCCCGACGACGCCTCAACCCGGCCGGCTTACGGAATGTGGCGCCGTATTAGGCGAAGCGCCTGACTTTCATGCGCTCGCTACGGGATCGAACGCAGCCGCCGCCGAGAGGAGGAGACATCCGGGCCCGCATCCGTGGTAGCGTTCCCGCATCACCCGTTCAGGTGGGTTCGACCCGAAAGTGCGATTCCGGCCCCGCCGATCCACGGACGGCCCGCCGCCCATACGCACGCAGTTGGAGTCGATCGATGCGCATTCTTGTCGGCTGCGAGATGACCTACGAGTTCGCACACCCCACCCCGGTGGTCGCGATCCTCAACGTCCACGCCTCGCGGTTCTCCGATCTGGAACGGCCGGACTACCTCTTGGCGACGCCCTCGGTGCCGCTGGAGGGCTATCGCGACAGCTTCGGCAACTGGTGCAACCGCATGGTCGCGCCCGCCGGCCGCTTCACGCTCCGGACGGACACGGTCGTGCGCGACTACGGCAAGGGAGATGCAGCCGAACCGGGCGCGCAGGAGACCTCCGTGCAGAGCCTGCCCTCGGAGACCCTGATGTTCCTGCTGGGCAGCCGGTATTGCGAGACCGACAGGCTCTCGGACATCGCCTGGAGCCTGTTCGGGCACCTGCCGCCCGGCTGGGCGCGCGTCCAGGCGATCTGCGACTACGTCCACGACAGGATCGCCTTCGCCTACGAGGACGCGCGCGCCACGCGCACGGCCGCCGAGGTGTTCGAGGAGCGGCGCGGCGTGTGCCGCGACTACGCGCACCTGGCGATCACCTTCTGCCGCTGCCTCAATATCCCGACGCGCTACTGCACCGGCTACGTCAGCGACATCGGGCTGCCGCTGCCACACGCGCCCGGAGACTTCGCCGCCTGGATGGAGGTCTATCTCAGCGGCCGGTGGCACACCTTCGATCCGCGCAACAACAGTTCGCGTATCGGCCGCATCCTCATCGCCTACGGGCGCGACGCCGCCGACGTGCCCCTGACCCTGACCTTCGGGGCGAACACCCTCGTCGATTTCCGCGTGACGACGGAGGAAGCGCCGGAGACGGCTGCGGCCTGAGGCATCCATGCGAGCCGAAGACAGGGGCTCGCTCCTCGTCTCCGGCCTGAACCATGGCGCGATCCGAAACGTGAGCGCTGCCGCCGGCATCGCACGCAGCCGATCCAAGAGGGCAGGGCGCTCCCCATCGGCGTGCGCCTTGTATGCGGACCCCGGAGGCATACCTGCCGGAGGCGGGTTTCAACCCGGCGATACGCGGGTCCGGGCTCGGCCGGCCGCGAAGGTCCAGGCCATGCTCTCCACCGATACCGACATCCTCACGGCTGCCGAATCCTGGCGGCGCGACGGGCGTGCGGTGGCGCTCGCCACCGTGATCGAGACCTGGGGCTCGGCCCCGCGCCCCGTAGGCAGCCACCTCGTCGTGGACGGGGACGGCAACTTCCTGGGGTCGGTCTCGGGCGGCTGCGTCGAGGGCGCGGTCGTCACCGAGAGCCTGGAGGCGATCGCGGACGGGCGCCCGCGGGTGATCGAGTTCGGCGTCGCCGACGAGACCGCGTGGCGGGTCGGGCTCTCCTGTGGCGGCCGGATTCGCGTCCTCATCGAGCGGATCGACTGATGCGCCGCGACATCCTCCAGGCCCTCAACGTCGAGCGCGCCGCGCGCCGTGCCGCGATCCTCGTCACCGACGTGGCCGACGGCACGCAGCGCCTCGTGCGCGAGGGTGAGATCGCGGCCGATTCTCTGGCCGAGCCCCTTGCCCGGCATCTGGCCGCCGGACGCAGCGGCCTGATCGCGGTGGAGGGCCGACAGACGTTCCTCACCGTGCAGGTGCCCCCCGTGCGCCTCGTGGTGATCGGCGCCGTCCACATCAGCCAGGCCCTAGCCCCGATGGCCGAGGCCCTGGACCTCGCAGTGACGGTGATCGACCCGCGCACGGCGTTCGCCAGCCCGGAGCGCTTCCCCGGCATCGACCTCGTCGCGCAATGGCCGGACGCGGCGTTTTCGGACACCGTGCCGCCCCTGGACGCTTACTGTGCGCTGGCCGCCCTGACGCACGATCCGAAGATCGACGATCCGGCGCTTGCTGCGGCCTTGGAGGCGGGCTGCTTCTACGTCGGTGCGCTGGGCTCGCGGAAGACGCATGCCGCGCGGGTCGTAAGGCTGACCGAGGCGGGGTTCTCGCCCGAGCGGATCGGCCGCATCCGGGCGCCGATCGGCCTTCCCATCTCTGCCGCCACCCCGGCCGAGATCGCGGTCGCGATCTTGGCCGAGATCGTCGCCGTTCGTCGCCAGGGTCCGCCCTCGTGAGGTTCGGCCCTGTTCCGGTCGGCGAGGCTGCGGGTCTGATCACGGCCCACACCATCACCGCAGGGGGCACCACCCTGCGAAAGGGCCGCATCATCCCGCCGGAGACTGTCGCCCGCCTGGAAGCCGAGGGCGTGCGCGACCTCGTGACAGTCAGCCTCGAACCGGGGGATGTCGGCGAGGACGAGGCGGCCGAGCGCCTCGCCCGGCGTCTGATGGGCGCGGGCCTGCGGGCGGAGCCGCCCTTCACCGGCCGCTGCAACCTGTTTGCCGAGCATGCGGGCGTCCTGCTTGTCGGGCGCGCGGCGATCGATGCGGTCAACGACGTGGACGAGGCTATCACCGCGGCGACGCTGCCCGCCTTCAGGCCGGTGGTGGCGGGCGAGATGGTGGCGACGGTCAAGATCATTCCCTACGCCGTGGCCGGGGCCACCCTGGCGCGGGCCTGCGCCGCCGCGCCGGAGGCCGCGCTCGGCGTTGCGCCCTACCGACGGCTGCGCGTCGGCGTGGTCTCGACGCGGCTGCCCAGCCTGAAAGAGCGTACCATCGACGGGACGCTGCGCATCCTCGCGGAACGCCTAGCGCCGGCCGGCGCCCGCATCGTCGCCGAGCGGCGCGTCGCCCATGACGCGCAGGCCGTGGCCGGCGCGCTCGCCGCGGTGATCGACGAGGGGCGGGCCGACCTGGCCATCGTCTTCGGCGCCTCGGCCATCGCGGACCGCCGGGACGTGATCCCCGCCGGGATCGAGGCTGCGGACGGCAGCGTCCGGCATCTGGGCATGCCGGTCGATCCGGGAAACCTGCTGCTTCTCGGCGACCGGGGCGGCGTGCCGGTGATCGGCGCCCCCGGCTGCGCCCGCTCGCCCAAGGAGAACGGCTTCGACTGGATGCTGCACCGGCTGCTCGCGGACCTCACCGTGAAGCGGGCCGACATCGTTGCCCTCGGGGTCGGCGGCCTGCTGATGGAGATCGTCTCGCGGCCCCAGCCCAGGGCCGGCGGCGCGAGCGTGGGCCTGGATGACTGAGACGGTCGGCATCGTGCTGCTGGCGGCCGGCCGCGGGACCCGCTTCGGTCCCGAGCCGAAGCTACTGGTCGACCTCGACGGCAAGCCCCTGGTGCGCCACGCGGCCGAGGCCGCCCTCGGCTCGCGCTCACGCCCGGTGGTCGCGATCCTCGGCGCGCATGCCGACCGGGTGCGGGCGGCGCTCGCCGGCCTCGATCTCGAATGCGTCGAGAATCCCGATCATGCCGCCGGCCTCTCGACCTCCCTGCGCGCCGGCCTCGCGGCCCTGCCACCGTCGTGCACGGCCGCCATCGTCGTCCTCGGCGACATGCCGCGCGTCACCGCCGCCCATATCGACCGCCTCGCCGACGCCTATCGCGACGCGCAGCCGAGGCCGGCCGCGGTCGTGCCGGTGCGGAAGGGCATGCGCGGAAACCCCGTCCTCCTCGATCTGCATCGCCTCGGACCAAGGCTTGCCGCCCTCACGGGGGATAGCGGTGCCGGGCCGCTGCTGAAGGGGCGCTCGGACGTTCTGGAAATTCCGGGCGACGCTGCCACCGCCCTCGACGTCGATACGCCGGAGGCCCTGGCGGGGCTTTAGTGCAGCTCACGAAACTCCCGGTCACCGGGTGGTCTCCCACCGGCCATGACGGCACAGCGGGAGATTCGTGAGAGGCACTCGTGGGCGAATTCGGTGGCGTGGCACGGGCATGACGTTCGTCCGCGTCTCGTGCGGGGCAGCGTCGATTGTGCACGCGGGTGCGGCCCTGTGTTGCAACGCAGCATGCGCATCCGTTAGATGGCGACACTCGCATGGACCCGGTGAAAGCCCGGGTGGCTCTTCCGGCCGCCGATCCGCCGGACAACGCAAACGACCCGACGCTCCTCACGTCGCCTACGCGGGCGATGTGCGTCCCTTTGCGGAAATCGATCATGCACGCCCTCACATCGTCCCGACGCGGCTGGTTCGCGAACCCGCGCGCCGACATCCTGTCCGGGATCGTCGTGGCGCTCGCGCTCATCCCGGAGGCCATCGGTTTCTCGGTGATCGCGGGGGTCGATCCGAAGGTCGGCCTCTACGCCTCGGTGGTGATCGCCAGCGTCATCGCCTTCACCGGCGGACGGCCGGCAATGATCTCGGCTGCGACGGCGGCCACGGCCGTGGTGATGATCGACCTCGTGCGCGACCACGGCGTCCAGTACCTGTTCGCCGCCACGATCCTGATGGGTGTGATCCAGGTCGTTGCGGGCCTCCTCAGGCTCGGGCGGCTGATGCGCTTCGTCTCACGCTCCGTGATGACGGGCTTCGTCAACGCGCTCGCGGTCCTGATCTTCATGGCGCAGCTTCCGGAACTGCACGGGGTGCCGGCCGCCACCTACGGCCTGATCGCCCTCGGCCTCGCCATCATCTACGGCCTGCCACGCATCAGTCGCGCTATCCCATCACCCCTCGTGGCGATCGTCGTGCTCACTGCGCTTACGGCCGCCCTTGGACTCGACGTGCGTCGCATCGCCGACCTGGGTGTGCTGCCCTCGACCCTGCCGCAGTTCGCGCTGCCGCAGGTTCCGCTCACCTTCGAGACCCTGCGCATTCTCCTGCCCTACGCGGCGGCCCTGGCGGCGGTGGGTCTCCTGGAGAGCCTCCTCACGGCGCAGATCGTGGACGACATGACGGACACCCCGAGCAGCAAGAGCCGGGAATGCGTCGGCCAGGGTGTCGCCAACATGGCATCTGCCGTGTTCGGCGGCATGGGTGGCTGTGCGATGATCGGGCAGTCCGTCATCAACGTGTCCTCGGGCGCGCGGGGCCGGCTTTCGACGCTGGTCGCCGGCATCTTTCTCCTCGTGCTCCTCGTCGCCCTCCAGGGATTGCTCGCCCTGGTGCCGGTGGCAGCGCTCACCGCGGTGATGATCATGGTCTCGATCAACACCTTCTCCTGGCGCTCTCTCATGCAGCTCCGCACGAACCCGCCCGCTTCCTCGGGCGTGATGCTCGCGACCGTGGTCGTGGTCGTGGCGACCGGCAACCTCGCCATCGGCGTCCTCGTCGGCGTGCTGCTCTCGGGCGTCTTCTTCGCCGGCAAGGTCTCGCGGCTGAGCCAGGTGACGTCCGAACTGTCGGCGGACGGGCGCACGCGGACTTACCGGGTCAGCGGGCAGGTGTTCTTCGCCTCGGCGAGTGCCTTCGCGGACGCGATAGACGTGCTGGAGCCGGTGGACCGACTCGTCATCGACGTGCAGGCCGCGCATTTCTGGGACATCTCGGCCGTGGGCGCCCTCGACCGCACGGTCCTGCGCGCCCGGCGCCAGGGACGGGCCGTCACGGTCGTCGGTCTCAACGCGGCGAGCGCTACGATGGTGGAGCGTTTCGGCACGCACGACAAACCCGACGTGTCGGTCGCTCGACCGACTCACTGACGTGATGCCCTTTCATGGGCGCAATGGCTGAAGGATCGTCGGAAGCAAAGTCTCTGGATGGTCGCGCTGATCGGGTGTCGCGCCTACCCGTGCTCCCCGTCAGTGGCCGGCCTGCCACGCTTGGCCTCCGCCCGGCATCGATCCGAGCAGTAGCGCACGTCCTCCCAGACCCGCTCCCACTTCTTGCGCCAAGCGAAGGGCCGCCCGCATTGGGCGCAGACTTTCTCGGGCAGATCCGCCTTCCTGCGCATCCGCGCCATGGCTCAGCGCCCGATCTGCCCGGCCTCGGTCAGCGCCACCGGGCTCCAGCGGGTGACCTGCACGTAGCCGTCGCGGGCCGCGATCACGATGTGGCGGCGATGGCGATGGACGACAGTCCCGGGTGCGTGCCCGTGCGCGTCCAGCCAGCCGCCGGCCTCGGCCACGAAGACCCGGTTCTCCCCCAGCCGCGCGATGGTCTCGATGCTGCCGAAGGCCCGCACCTGGCGCAGGACCGCGTCCACGCCCTTTCGGAAGTCCAGGGTGCGGTCGGCATCGCTCGCCCGCGGCCAGTAGGAGCCGTCGCCCTGGGGCTCGGGCCGGCGCCAGCGCTGGGGCAGTTCGCGGGCGATCGGCCCTGCGGCGATGCGCCGGGCCGCCATCTGGCACTTGGCGAGCAGGCTCTCGTGGTTCTCGTGTGGCGAGAGCGCGAACAGGTCCTGGGCCAGGATGTCGCCGGTATCGAAGCCCTCCTCCGCCAGCACGTGCGCCGTGACGCCCCAGGTCTCGTAGCCCTGGAGCACCGCCTGGAACAGGGGATAGGGGCCTCGCCCGGTGGGTAGCGGCGACGGGTGGAAGTTGAGGGCGAAAGCGGCGCGCCCACACCAGCCGGTGACGAGCCAGGGGTAGCCCGCCACCACCAGCGCCCAGTCCTGGCCGTGCGCCGCGTGCAGGGCGTCGAGGTCCGCCTGCCGGATGCGGGAGAGCTGCATCGGGACGCGCATGGTGCGGGCGCGGGCCACCACGGCCTCGTTGTGGTCGTAGATCCCGTCGCAGGGCCGGGTGAACAGCCGGATCGGCGTCCAGCCCGCATCCAGCAGAGCCTCGAAGACGCCGCCGAGGAAGTCGATGCCCGCGAAGGCGAATTTCATGGCGCGCGACTCTCCGGCCCGACGCGGATCGGGCCTGCGACCTTGTGGGGGGAGCGGAGCGGCCTTGCCCGGCTTCCCGGTCCGCGGCCCCGCCTTAGCTGCCCTTGCCTAACCGATTCGGGCGGCAAGGGAAGCGATGATGCGGCGGGTTCTGATCTACGGCGGCACCGGCGGCATCGGGCGCGCCACGGCGTAAGCGCTGCGGGCGCGGGGCTACGCGCTGCACCTCGCCGCCCGCGACGCCGTCCGGCTGGCAGAGGCCGCCGACGCGTTGGGCGAGACCACGACCAGTGCGGGCGACGTCACCGATCCGGACTTCTTCGGGCAGGCGACGCAGGCAGCTGGGGAGGTGCTGTCCGGCCTCGTCTACCCGGTGGGCACCATCAACCTGCGCCCCCTGGCCCGGCTGACGCGGGAAAACGTCGAGACCGATTTCCGCATCAACGCGCTGGGCGCGTTCTCCGCAGTGCAGGCGGCGGCCGGCGCGCTCAAGCGTGGGGCAGGGGAGGCCGGTGCCGGCGTGGTCCTGTTCTCCACCGTGGCGGTGGCGCAGGGGTTCCCGGCCCACAGCTCCGTCGCCATGGCCAAGGGCGCGGTGGAAGGGCTCGCCCTGTCGCTCGCGGCCGAACTCAGCCCGCAGGTGCGAGTCAACGTCGTCGCGCCCTCCCTGACGCGCACGCCGCTCTCCGCCGCCATCACCGGCAGCGAGACCCTGGCGCAGGGCATCGCCGCGATGCACGCCCTCCAGCGCCTCGGCACGCCCGACAACATCGCCCGGCTCACGGCGTTCCTGGTCTCGGAGGAGGCCGGGTGGATCACCGGTCAGGTCATCGGCGCGGATGGCGGGCGCTCCAGCCTGCGCACGAAGGGCTGAGCGGCCGTCAGAGCGGCGTCCAGACCGAGAGCGCGACGTAGGGGCTAGCACCGCGCGTGCTCGACTCGACCTGCACGCCGCCCGAGACGCGAAAGCTGTAGCGGCCGAAGGCGAAGTCGGTCGCATGCAGCCCGAGGTTCCATTTCCGATAGCCGGTCCGGTCCGTGTAGAGGCTCACTTCCGGTCCGAAATAGGTGTCCCAGGCTCGGACGCCCCAGGCGATGCGTCCCCACGCGTCCTCGCGGGCCGAGCCCAGGATCGCGGTGGCCTGCACCAGCGTCTCGGCGGTCGGCCGGGCCCAGACCTCCCCGTGCAGACGAAGGCCGTAGCGGGCCGGCAACACTGCCGCCGTGCGGCCGTCCGTCAGCGCCTCGATCGACCCTTCCGGGCCGGCATAGGCGGCGACCACGCCCCAATCCAAGAACCACTGGTAGCCGACGAGGGCGGCGCCAACGGCCGTGTAGCGGGCGACACCGACGCTGCGTGCGCAACCGCACGCGACGCTCTCGCTGCGACGGCCGCCGCCGGCGCTCGCCAGGACCACGAAGCCCGGCCGATCGAGGCCCTCGAACGCAACCTTGGCACCCGTCGTCAGGAAGCTTGCCGCGCCCGCATCCAGACTGCCGAACAGCAGGAGGTCGATCTCGCTTGCGCCCGCCGGGGCTGCATCGGCCAATGTTGCGCAGAACACCCCCGCCACGAATGCGGACGTGTCGCGCCGAGGTCGGGATCGGGGTTTCCATGTCCCCACGGACGGTCTCCTCATGGAGATCGCAACCTTAGGATGATTCCGCGGGAGCTCGATAGATCTCGTATGGCGGCGGTTTTGGAGAATCGCGTTTATCGTGTGGATGTGTCTACCAAGCGCAACAGTCCCGCGTCTCACAAGGCGCTGAATATC
>NZ_BPRB01000084.1 GCF_022179685.1 Methylobacterium trifolii | reverse complement strand
CGGGCCGGCTGCGATCGTCCGGCTCCGCGGCCGCGTCGGCCTATCGGAGGCTGCCGGATCAGCGCCGGATGAACAGGGCCACCACCGCGCTCGCCGCGCTCGACGCCGCGACGATGAGGAACACGAGCGACGTGTCGTGGTGGGTGTCCATGAACTTGCCGATCAGCGGCTCGCCCAGCCCGGCGAACAGATAGGCGAAGAAGTTCATGACGCCGATCGCCGTCCCCGCCCGCTTGTGCCCGACGAGGTCGGGGCAGAGCGCCCAGAAGGACGATTGCGGCCCGTAGACGAAGAACCCGCACAGGAACAGGACGACGAGGCCGAGATACACCTCACTGGTCGGGATCGTGTACATGTAGAGCGACGTCACCGCCGCAAAGCCCATGTAGAGGACGATCGCGAGGTAGCGCTTCGATCCGAAGATCCGGTCGGAGACCCAGCCGTTCGTCGCGGCCCCGAAGGCCATGCCGATGGGGAGCGCGATGCTGATCCATTTGGGATCGATCATCGAGGCCTGAGCGCCCGCCTTGGCCCAGTTGGCGCCGAGGAAGTGGACCGGCACCCACACCAGCAGGCCGTAGCGGGCGGCGTTCTGGAAGCCGATGGCGAGGCCGCCGACCAGCAGACGCCAGTTCTTCAAGACGCCCTTGTAGCGTTCCCAGGAGGTCTCGTCGTCGGCGACGTGGGCCACGCCCTCGTCGACCGCGTCGTCGTGCGGCGAGGTGAAGCCCATGTCCTCCGGCCGCTCACGGGCGACGAGATAGAACGTGATGCCGCCGACGAGCAGCAGGAGCACGGGGATGCGGAAGATCCAGCGCCAGTCGAGATGGAGCTGCTGCACGATGATGAGCGAGGTGACGTAGGAGAGGACCGAGGCCATGCCCGCGGCGAAGACGTAGCAACCGAAGACCTTGCCGCGCTCCGAGCGCCCCCACCAGTTCGAGAGCAGACGGCTTCCCGGCGCCCAGCCCATGGCCTGGAAATAGCCGTTGATGCTCCACAGCGCACCGAGGCTGAACACGCCGGTGGCGAAGCTCGCCGCCCAGTTCATGGCGCAGGACAGGATCGCTCCGGCGCTCATCACGCGGCGGCCGCCGAACTTGTCCCCGAGGTTGCCGTTGATCGCCTGGCCGACGGCGTAGGCCCAGAGCATGCCGGCGCTGACCCAGCCGAGCGCCTCCTTCGAGACCCCGAACTCGGCCTGGATGCCGGGAATCGCGAAGCCGAAGGTCTGCCGGCCGGTATAGAAGAAGAAGTAGCAGAACATCGCCGCCAGCAGCATGCGCCACTGCGCGCGACGGAACGTCGTCTGCGCCGGGCTCGCGGCATAGCCGGGCGCCCCCACCTGAATGGTGCTCATGATGTGTTCCCTCCCGGGGATGATGGAATGGTCACGGGGCCGGGCGCCGGGTTTGTTGTTGTCCGTGCGCTTCGATTTCGATGGCCGATCTATTGATGCCAGGGCATCGACCAGGTCCTGACGTTGGTGAAGCCCTTCATGGCCTCCACGACGCCTTCCTTGTCTCCGAGGCCCGAATCCTTGATTCCGCCGAAGGGCGACATCTCGATTCGGTAGCCGGGGACTTCCCAGACGTTGACCGTCCCGACCTCCAGTTCGGCGACGAAGCGGGACACGTAGTCGAGCCGGTTGGTGCACACGCCCGAGGACAGGCCGTAGGCCGTCGAGTTCGAGACGCGGATCACCTCCGCGATGTCGTCGGGGCAGCGCACGATCGGGATGACGGGCCCGAAGGTCTCTTCGTGGACCAGCTCGCAATCGTAGGGCACCCGGTCCACCACGGTCGGGGCGAACAGGGCGCCCCGGCGCGGGGCGCCGTGCAGGATCTCCGCGCCGAGGCCGACGGCATCGTTCACGCGGGTCTCGAACAGGGTGGCCGAGCGCGCGTCGATGACCGTGCCGACATCCGTCTCCGGATCGGACGGGTCGCCGCACTTGAGGCGCTTGGCCTTCTCGACCACGAGCCGGGAGAAGGCGTCCGCCACGCTCTCGACCACGAGGATGCGCTTGACCGCCGTGCAGCGCTGGCCGGAGTTCTTCGTGGCCCCGGTCACCGCGAGTTCGGCCGCCTTGTCGAGGTCGGCATCCTCCATGACGATCAGCGGATCGTTGCCGCCGAGTTCGAGCACGACGCGCTTGTAGCCTGCGGTATTCGCGATGTGCTTGCCGACCCGGACCGATCCCGTGAAGGTCACCAGGTCGGCATCCGGATCGGTGATCATGGCATCTCCCATGGTCGACGGATTGCCCGTGACGACCGAGAGCATCTCGGGCGGAAGCCCGGCCTCGTAGAGCACGTCGGCCAGGGCCAGCGCGGTCAGCGGGGTCAGCTCGGTGGGCTTGAGCACCACGCGGTTGTTGGTGGCGATGGCCGGGGCCAGCTTGTGGCTGACCATGTTGAGGGGATGGTTGAACGGTGTGATCGCCGAGATCACGCCCAGCAGGGGCAGGCGCGTCGTGTAGATCTTGCGCGCCTTGCCGTTGGGCGAGATGTCGCAGGAATAGATCTCGCCGTCGTCCTTGATGGTGAGCTGCGCCGACAACGACCACACGTCGTAGGCGCGGCTGGCCTCGTAGAGCGAGTCCTTCCAGCACAGGCCGGATTCGGCGGTGATGAGGGCCGCGAACACCTCCCTGCGGTCGCGCAGCATCTCCGCGGTCTTCTGCAGGATCTGCTGGCGCTCGTAGCGGGTCAGCGTCGGCTTGAAGGCGCGGGCTTTGGCGAACGCCTCCCGCACGTGCTCGGGGCGGGCCGCCGGCACGAGGCCGACGACGCTGTCGTCGTAGGGGTTGCGGACCTCGATCTGGTCGTCGGTCTGCACGAGCCTGCCGGCGATGCGCATGGACTCGCGCCGCAGCGGGGGCTTCACGTTCGCGTTCATGGCATCACCGCACGAGGTTGAGGGCGACGTCGAAGACGTCGAAGTTGCGCAAAGTCCGGCCCTCGGGGACCGCGATCGCCCGGTTGGCGATCATCGGCACGGTCTGTTCGGTGAGCCCCCCATGCGAGCGCAGCGGTTCGGTGAGGCCGGAGAGGTCGTGCCTGGCCGCGGCCGTGCCGAGGACCTTGTGCCTGTCGGAAAGCACCACCACGTCGCCGATCCGGTCGGGCGGCAGCTCGAAGCGCGCGCAGGCGTCCTCCGCGGTGAGGGCGACGGTCACGCCGGGGATGCCCCTGGCGATGTCGAGGACCGCATCCCGCCTGTCGGCGTCGACGTAGACGGTGGCGAAGGAGCCGAGCGCGCCGTGATGGGCGACGTAGGGGTCGGTGATCGGGAGGATGACGCGGGTCGCGCCGGCGCCGAGCGTCGCGTCCAGGATTTCCTGGAGGTAGATCACGTCCGGCAATCCGTCCGTGAGGTGCTTGTCGTTCATGCCGTGGTCGGCGGTCATCACCAGGATGCAGCCGGCGGCGTCGAGTTCGCCGACGTAGCGGTCGAACATGGCGTAGAAGGCATTGGCGACCTCGGAGCCCGGAGCCGCCTTGTGCTGCACGTAGTCGGTGGTCGACAGGTACATCACGTCCGGCCGGAAGGTCTGGAGCAGCCTCACGCCGGCCGCGAACACGAATTCCGACAGGTCGGCCGAGTAGACCTCCGGCAGGGGCAGGCCGACGAAGGCCAGCACGTCGTCGATGCCGTTCTCGGCCGCGTTCGCCGTGTCGGCCTTCTCGGACGAGAACGCGATGGCGGTGCCGGCGGTGAAATTGAGACCCTTGCCGAGCAGGGTGCGCAGCTTGTCCTTGGCCGTCACCATCGCGACCTTCACGCCCGCCTTCTGGAACTCGGCGAGGATGGTCGGCGCACGCAGGAAGCGCGCGTCGTTCATCATGACTTCCTGCCCGGCCTCGCGGTCGTAGAAGAAGTTGCCGGCGATCCCGTGCACCGCCGGGGGGCGCCCGGTGATGATCGACAGGTTGTTGGGGTTGGTGAAGCTCGGGATCACCGAGAGCGCCGTCGTGCTGGCACCGGTCTTCATCAGACGGTCGAGGTTCGGCGCGAGGCCCGCCGCGACGGCGGCCTCGATGTAGCCCGGCTCCGAGCCGTCGATGCAGATCACGACGACGGGCTGGGCGGGGCGGCGGTAGGAACGGCCGTTGGCGACGACGTCCGCTCCGAGGGTGGCGTGCATGGTCATGATGTCCTCGCTCAGGCCGCGGCGGCCAGGACGGCCTCGCGGCTGCCGATGAAGTTCCGGCCGCGCTCGCCCTTCAGGGCGTCGTCGATGGCGCCGATCCAGTTCTCGCGGGTGACGCCGTAATCGGTGGCGCGGGTCGAGACGCCGAGGCCGGTCAGGAAGGCTTCGAGCCGGTCGGCCGCGGCCGCGAGGTCGTCGCCGAAGATGCGCGTCAGGGCGGCGTCGCACTCCGCGTCGCGGCCGATCACGCTGCGCATCACCGCCGGCAGGCTGAAGGAGCAGGCGATGCCGTGCACGGTGCCGTGGTGCAGGGTGAGGTAGTAGGAGAGCGAGTGGGCGAGCGCCGTCTTGGTGTTCGAGAAGGCGAGGCCCGCGAACAGGCTCGCCCGCGCGACCCGGCCGCGCAGGTCCACGTCGTCGAGACGGTCGAGCAGCCGCGGGAGCGCCGCGAGGATCTCGCCGGCCGCCAGGACGGCGTGGTTGGCAGAGACCGGATTGGCATTAATGTTCCAGATGCTCTCCAGGGCGTGCGACAGCGCATCGAGGCCGGTCGACAGCGTCAGGCCGCGCGGCACGTCGAGCGAGGTCCGCGGATCGAGGATGGCGTGCTCGGGATAGAGGTTGGGACGGTTGAGCGAGTATTTCTGCTTGGCGTCTGTGTCCCAGACGGTCGCCCAGGACGTCACTTCGCTCCCCGTCCCCGCCGTGGTGGGGACGGCGATGATCGGCGTGCCGCCCAGGCGTTCCGGCCCGGAACGCCCCTCCAGAAAGGCCTGGACCCGTGAGAAATCGTCGCCGGAGGCGGCTAGGACCTTGGCCGTGTCGATGACCGAACCGCCGCCGAACGCGACGATCGCCTCGGGCTTGCTGGCGGCCCGTCCATAGGAGGCGCAGGCGATCCGCAGGCCGTCGAAGCTGGGATTCGGCTCCACGTCACGCACCACGACGGCCGGCCGGCCGACCTCCCGCGTGATCGTCTCGACCATGCGGTCGAAATAGGGGTGGTCGTTGTAAGTCAACAGGCAGTAACTGCGCCCCGCTAGCCTGGCGCGAATGGCCGACGTACACTCCTCGCCGAAGGTAACAGTCACCGGGTTCTTGTAGATCCAGGGCTCCGCCATCTCCGCCTACCTCCCAATCATTGTTCTGATAGGGAGACAGGAACCATAATGCAGCCGACCAGGCGAATAGATAGTTTTTGCCGGAGCTATAGAAAATATCTATGCGACACACCCAGCTCCGCGCCTTCCATGCCGTGGCCTTTGCCGGGAGCGTCACGGCGGCCGCGCACCAGCTGAACGTCAGCCAGCCGACGCTGACGATGCAGATCCGCTCCCTCGAGGAGGAGTATGCGGTCGAGCTGTTCGTGCGGACGGGCGGTCGCCTGCGCCTCACGGATGCCGGGCGGCAGCTCCAGGCGATCACGCGGCGCCTGTTCGCCCAGGAGGCCGAGGCCCGGCACTTCCTGACCGAGAGCCGCGAACTGCGAACCGGCCACCTGCGGGTCGGTGCGGTCGGCCCCTTTCACGCGACCGAGATGCTGGTCGCGTTCCACGCCCGCTATCCGGAGATCGGGATCTCGGTGTCCGTCGGCAACTCGCAGGTCGTGCTGCAGAACCTCCTGGACTTCCGCACCGATGTCGCGGTCCTCGCCCATTTCGAGGAGGATTCACGCCTCTGGGTGTCCGAATACAGCAAGGACGCGATCGTCGCGTTCGGCCGGAAGGACCATCCGCTCTTCAGCCGGAGGCGGAAAGGGATGTGCTTGCGCGAACTGCATGGCCAGCCGATGGTCGCCCGCGAGCATGGCTCCAACACGCGGCGGGCAAGCGATGCCGCCATGGCAGCAGAGGGTGTCGTCCCCCACATCGTCATGGAGATCGGCAGTCGGGAAGCCGTGCGCGAGGCGGTGGCCAGCGGCGTCGGGTTCGGGTTCGTGTCGCGAGCGGAATACGTCGCGGATCGGCGGATCACCAGCTTACCCATCGTCGACGCCGAGATCTACAACTACGCCCGCATCGTCTGCCTGCAGGACCGCCGGAATGCGCGCATGATTTCCGCGTTCATCGATACCGTCCGATCGACATAGGCTGTACGACGCAGCTCTGACGCCGCGCCAGCCATCCGTGTGGGCCGGGCACAGGAGGATCGCATGAAGCCGTTTCTGGCATTGGCCTTCGTCGGCATGCTGGCGCTGCCAGGGCATGCCGCGTCGGCCCCGACCGTCGAACGCATCCGCGGCACGATCGAGGCGGTCGAGGCCGGTTCGATCACCGTCCGGACGATCGACGGCACGACCGCGACCCTCGCCATGAAGACGGACGTGAAGGTCGTCGCCCTGGCGAGATCCAGCCTCGGCGCGATCACGGACGGCGCGTTCGTCGGAGCCGCGACCAAGGGCGACGATCCGCCGAGGGCGCTGGAGGTCCACATCTTCCCCGAGGCCATGCGCGGGACCGGCGAAGGGCATCGTGAGTGGGACGCGATCCCGGATACCCTCGCGGGGGAAGGGCGTGTGAAGAGCGCGATGACCAACGGCACCGTGAAGGCCGCGACGACACCGGCACCGCGGGTCAGGAGCGCGATGACCAACGGCACCGTCGCCAGGAGCGCTGGCGCGAGCGGCGATCGGATGCTCACGCTGACCTACGACAACGGCCAGTCGAAGGTGATCGCGGTGTCGCCGCAGACGCCGGTCGTGGCCTACGAGCCGGCCGACCGGTCGGCCATCCGCAGCGGTGCGAAGGTCTTCGTGATCGCCGAGCGCGACGGCGGCACGCTCACGGCGGTCCGGGCGATCGTCGGCAAGGACGGCGTCACGCCTCCGATGTAGCCCGGGCCGGCCTGTGCGGCGCAATCCGGCCGTCACGGCCGAATCGACGACACGCGCGGCGAAGGCGGGACGGGATCGGCAGACCGTGAGGCTGGGCGACGTCGATGCCGTGCCATGCCCGCGGGGCTCGATCCTGCAGCGATCGGTGTGACCGCACACCGCCGAATGCGAGCAAGTCCCGGATCTACGGTTCGGGCGAACGGCAACCGCCCGGTTACGACGAGACCGCCACCGGCGGACTTCGGAGGAGGAATCTTTGCGCCCCTGTCTCGCCTGCATCCTCATCGTCGCCCTCCCGCAGACGCTGCGCGCCGAGGACATCGGTCCGGCCTCGCGCATCGAGCGCGTCACGGTCTATCGCGATGCGGCCCTGGTCACGCGCACCGCGCCGCTCGACCTGCCGGAGGGGGCCTCCCGGGTCACGCTGCGCGGTCTGCCGGCGGCGCTCGACCCGGCCTCGGTCCAGGTCTCGGCGCAGGCCGACGGGGCGCTCACCATCGGTGCCGTCGACGTCCGCCTCGTTCCCGGCGAGGCCAAGGTGGTCCTCGACCCGGCCCTGCAGGAGACGATCGACGCGCTGAAGGACGAGCGTGACGGCGTGGCCGCCAGGGTCCAGGCCCTCGACGCGAAGCGGACGGCGATCGAGCTCTATGCCAAGGCCGCGCCCGGCAGCCTCGGGGTCGAGGGCAAGCCCTTCGACGTCGCCCAGTGGCAGGGCGCCTGGGATGCCATCGGATCGGGTCTCGCCGGCACGCTCCAGGAGTTGGGCCAGGCGCGCAAGCGACACCTGGACCTCGATGCCCGGATCACCGCCGCCGAGCGGGCACGGCCACGGACCGTACAACCCGGCGCGCCCCAGCACGAGATCAGCCTCGCGCTGCAGGCCGGGGCGGCGCTCCACGGCACCGTCGTCGTCTCCTATCGCGTGGCCGGCGCGACCTGGCAGCCGGCCTACGAAGCCCGCCTCGGCACCGAGGCCGGCAAGACGACCCTCGATCTCCTGCGGCGGGCGCAGGTCAGCCAGAGGACGGGGGAGGACTGGAACAACGTCGAGCTGTCGGTCTCGACGCTCACCCTGAACCGCTCCGGCGCCGCGCCCGAACTGGCCCCCCTCCAGGTCTCGTTCTTCGAGCCGCCCAGCCCCGATCTGCCCGGCCCCGAGGCACGATCCAAGACCAGGGCCCTGGCCATTCCCGCCCCCGCTGCGAGGCGTGCGTTCGAAGACTCCGCGCGTGAGAAGGCGGACAGCGACGGGGCCGTGCCGCGGCCTGCGCCGCAGGAGGCCGAGGTCCAGAAGGCCACGATCGAGACGGCCGGCTACCAGGTGAGCTACCGCGTTCCGGGGCGCATCGATCTCGCTCAGGCCGGGTTGAGCAAGACGTTCGCCCTGGCGAGCCGCCGCGTGCAGCCCGCCCTGTCGGTGGTCGCGACCCCGGAACTCGACCAGACGGCCTATTTCAGGGCGAGCTTCCCCCTCGACGACGAGGCGCCGCTCCTGCCCGGCGACGTGAGCCTGTACCGCGACAACGTCTTCGTCGGACGCACGCCCCTCAAGCTGACCGTGCCCGGCGAGAGCGTCGACCTCGGCTTCGGGATCGACGATCGCGTGAAGATCACCCGCGTCCCCCTGCGCCGGCGCGAGAACGAGCCGACCTGGTTCGGCCAGACGAAGACGGACCTGCGCGAGTTCAAGACCACGGTGCGCAACCTGCACGCGGAGCCGATCCGCATCGCCGTGTCCGACCGCATCCCCTTCTCGGAGAATTCGACCCTCGTGGTCGAGCAATTGCGCGAGACGACGGCGCCCACCGAGAAGCAGCCCAACGACCGGCGGGGCGTCCTGGTCTGGAGCTACGACTACCGCCCGGGCGAGCAGCGCGAGATCCGGCTCTCGTACCGGCTGAAATGGCCGAGCGAGCGGGACGTCGTGTTCTCACCCAGACCGTGAGACCGTATCGCCAAGCGATCGAACGGATTTCGCATGAGACGCATCGTGCCCAGGCCGCGGGCCGCGCAGGGTCCGGCACGCGAGTCTCGCGCGGTCCGCGTCTCGGCAGCGCGATCCACCACGTGACCCGACCCATGGAGGCGGCAACGGACGCCGTCCATGCCGGCCGGCAGGGGCGGTCCTTCGCACCGCCTCGTCCCCGGCCCGGCGGGCTGCGCCGGCTGCAGGGGATCGCGGAAAAGGGTCGCCGCCTCGGCCCATCGTTTCGCAAGGATTGAACATCGGGCGCCCGGTCGGGTTGACGAACCGTTCCACAGGCAGGCCCCCATGACCCGCTTCGATCGCGTAGCTCTCGTCCTCCTCGTGGCCGCGCCGATTGCCGGCGCCGTTCCGGCAGCGGCGCAGAGCCCGGCAAAGTCCTACCTGTTCCAGGAACGGCAATTCAGCCGGTTCTGCCCGCCGGGCCTGAAATACGCGGCCGGCGCCTGTGTCCGTCGTTGCCCGGCGGGCTTCGAGGACAACGGGCGAACCTGTCGTCAGAGGAGCATGAGAGGCGGCCGGTGGTAGGGCGACCGCTACGCGACGGTGGGCGGCCGCCCCGGCGCGGCCGACCGCCTGATCCGCGTCACGGCGAAACCCGGCTCGTCGGGACAACCGGGCATGCCGCGGATGCCGGAAGGCCGTCACCGCGCCCCGCCGGAGCGCCGTCCCGCCTCAGGCGGCATGGGCCGCCATGCGGCGGGCCTCGGCATGGGCGGTCAGGACTTGCCGGCCGACGCCCGTGATCGCGAACGGGGGCGCGCGGTGGAGCATGCCGGCGCGCGCCAAGCCCTCGCACAGGCTGCGGGACGCCTCGCTAGCGAGCGGGATCGCGGGATCGAAGAGCGCTCCGCCGTGCTCGGCGGCGGCCATGAGGGCCGCCTCCTGGTGAGGGGTGAGGGGAACCGACGCGAGAACCGAAACCATCATGGCGGTGTCTTTCCGATCGAGCGGGGCGAGGCGCTCCTTGATTCGGACGAGAATTTCAAACGTCAGGGTTAAGGAAAGCTTGAGCGCGTCGCGCGTCGCGGCCGTCACCGGACATCGGTCGGGGACAACGCAAAACCTGCCTCGGACAACCAGGGCGTTCCGCGCTGCGAGCGGGAGCGGTGCCGGTGTGGTCCACGGTGGCCGACCTGCTGTGACCTGGCGTCGATCGGGCGTACATGCGGTCTGATCGCCACTCCGATGGCGTCGCGCCAGGCGTCAGAACACGCGCAGGAACAGGCGGGCGAGGCGCGGGCGCAGCGGCAGCGACAGCCGGTAGGCGGCCTCGGCCAGCGGCAGGACCGGGCGCCGCCCGAACACGCGCAGGTCGACGATCCGGCCGAGCCAGCGCCAGCCCGGCAAGGTACGCCACAGCCGGGCGAACGCCGCCGCGCCGGAGGTGAGCCGCCCGTCCGGGCCGCGCACGTGGAAACGTCGCAGGGCGGCGCTCCGGTCGAGATCCGGTCCCAACGCGGCTGCCGGTCCGTCGGGCCGCGCGTCGACGAAGGCGACCCGCTCGGCCCCCCGGCTCTTGCGGTAATGCCCGATCTCGGCCCGGCAGAGCGGGCAGCCGCCATCGTAGTAGACGGTCAGTTCCTGTCGCATCGTGCCCTTCCACGCTTTGCGCGCTCGCGCCCCGCCCGACGGCCGGCAAGGGCCGGTCCCGGATGAGGTTTCGAGGAAACGCACGAGGCGGGCGATGGCCTCGCCGCCGGTCGCGTCCGCAGGGTCGCAGATCGTCGGGCGCCGCAGGCCGCACCGCGGTGCCCGCGGCAGCCCGATCGCCGGCCCGGCGCCCGAACGTCCCGCGAATTCCTTTCGGCATCACTATTGCTGAAACGTGACCGCGCCACCATTACTTGTCTCATTCGAGGACAAGCGGTGTACCGCAGTCCAGGATCGAACCGATGGACGACCTCGTAACAGAACGGCCACTCGACGTCGGTGGCCCGATCAGTCGCCGGGCGGCGGCATGCGCCAACGCGAAGTGGTTCCGTGCCTTGGCCTGGCGGGCCCTGCGCGATGGCGGCCCGCGGGCGGAACTGCGTGCGGCCAACGCCCGGGCCGCGGCCCACATCGTCCTGCGGAAGGCCAAGCGGGATGCGGTGCTCGGCAAGATGGTGGCCGAAGCCTCGGCCGTCGCCGAGTAGGCCCGATCCGGGGCGCCGTGCCCGTACGAAATCCGTTCGATCGCTTGGCGATGCGCGGGCCGGGCCATACCGTCTCCGCTTCGATCAAAGCCGAGACGGTATGGCAGGCGCGACGGCCGACGCCGTCGGCAGGATCAGGCGGCCAGCTCCTGCTCGACGCGGGCCACCGCTTCGCTCGGCACATCCAGCGCCTCGGCCAGCATCTTGAGGAATTGCCGTTCCTGCAGCGTGTCCAGATCGATCGCGAGGCGGGCCGCCGCGTAGATGCGGGCGGCCTGCTCGGCGGTCTTCACCGGATCGGCGAGCTGGTCGATCCCGGCCGGATCGGCCAGTTCCTTCTCGAGCCACGCCCGCCCGTCGTCACCGATCCCGGCGGCCGCCATCGCGGCATCGAGCCGCTTGCGTTCCGCGGCATCCAGCAGGCCATCGGCCATGGTGGCGGCGACCATGGCCCGCAGCATGAGGCGGGCCTCGTCCTCGCCGACATCCGCATGATCGAACGGCGTCGGCGAGGCGTGCGGTCCGGGGGCCTCCGCCGAGGCATCCCGATCGGAGGCCGGACCGGACCCTTTCACCGCCTTCAGCGCCAGTCCCACGACGAGGGCGAAGCCCCCCATGGCGGCCGTGGCGGCGATGCTGCTGCCCCGTCGTTCGCGGATCAGGGCATCCACCATCTGTCTTGCGCCAGCCATTGCGACATCCTCCGGTCGTCGAACACGATCGGTCCTGCAACCGGCGGAAAGCCGAAGCGGTTCATCGGGCGCAGCCTTCATCGCGCGTGACCTCGGAACGGACGCAACACACGACGCAATCGTCGTGACATCCGGCTTAACCATAAGCTCCTCTCAGCCCAGCCGATCGACGGCTGCCGGGACGAGGGGACGGACGATGGCCACCACGACGACGATCAAGGGGATGAATGCGGGCGCCCGCTCCGTGGCCTTCGCGATGATGGCGGGGCTCGCGCTGGCGCTGGTGCAGCTCGGCCAGGCCGCGGCGCTGCCCGCGCATTTCGTCTGAGGAGCCGCTGCGCGCGCCCCGCTCGGGTCGATCATGACCGCCGATGACGGAGCCAGACGATGGACGAGGTTCTGGGCATGGTGGGCGCAGCCCTGCTGTGGCTCGCCAGGGCAGCAGTCCGGCTGGTCGTCGAGGTCGTGGCGGCGCTCGCCGTCGAGGCCTTGGACTGGTGCCTGTCGTGGCTGTGGCGGAGGCGGAAGCGGCACGCCGACCCCGGGCACGGTGGGGCGGGCGACGAAGCCCGTCACTGACGAAACGACCCCGTCGTTCGATTCGGCCCGGCAGACCGGATAGCCGAAGGGCTCGACCGATCTAGATCCACCCGGAGCCGGATCACACGGCCGATGGGTGGAAGCGGCAATGCGGACGATCTGGATGCTCGCCGGCGCGCTCGGTTGCGCCCTCTCCGCTGCGCCAGCCAAGGCCGGCATCGTCGGCATCGACGTGCAGACCGTCGAGCCCTTCGCGGACGCGGCCGCGTTCGGGGAGGCGGGCCCCTACGAGCGCGTGATCGGGACCGCCCGCGGCGAACTCGACCCGGCCGATCCCGCCAATGCGGGCATCGCCGACATCGCGCTGGCGCCGCGCAACGGGCGCGGCATGGTCGAATACCGCACCGACCTCTTCATCCTCCGGCCCAAGGACCCCGCCCGGGGAAGCGGCACCCTGCTCTACGAGGTGGTCAACCGCGGCCGGAAGTTCCTGTTCAACTGGGTGCTCGACGCGCCCGCCCAGGGGGCACAGGCGGTCAACGACCCCCGGACCGCGGCCGACGCGGGCACCGGCCTCGTCCTGCGCCGCGGCGACACCATCGTCTGGTCCGGCTGGGAGGCGGACGCGTTGCGCCAGCAGGGCGGCATGGCCATCGACGTGCCGGTGGCGACGCGCGACGGCAGGCCGATCGTCGAGACCGTGCGCGACGAACTGGTCAGCGCCACGCGCGGGCCGCCCGAGGCGCCGTTCTACCTCACCTTCAAGGCCGCGAGCGCCGACAAGGCGGCCGCGCAGCTCACGGTCCGCCGCCGCGAGGCCGACATGCCCCGCCCGGTGCCGGAGGCGGCCTGGACCTACCCCGACCCGCGCCGGATCGAACTGCTCCCCAAGGGCAGCAAGCCCCTGCCGGGCTCGCTCTACGCGCTCACCTACCGGGCGACCGACCCGAAGGTGCTCGGCATCGGCTTTGCCGCCACGCGCGACCTGGTCGCGTTCCTGCGCGGCGATGCGGCCGGGCCCGCCAACCCGGCGGGCGGCGTGATCCGCCACGCCGTCGCCCTCGGCATCTCGCAGAGCGGCCGCTACCTGCGCGACTTCGTGAACCAGGGCTTCAACCGGAGCGAGGCGGGCCGGCGCGTGTTCGACGGCATGCTCGTCCATATCGCCGGGATCGGCGGCATCTTCCTCAACGCGCGCTTCGGCCAGCCCTCGCGCACCAACACCCAGCACGAGGACCACCTCTACCCCGAGAACGCCTTCCCGTTCTCCGCTGCGGCGATGCACGACCCCGTGACGGGGCGCAGCGGCGCCCTGCTGCGGGAGGACGGCTTCGATCCGCTGCTGATCGAGGTCAACACCGGGACGGAGTACTGGCAGAAGGGCGCCTCGCTGCTGACGACCGACCCCCTCGGCCGGGCCGACGCCGCGCTCCCGGACACGGCCCGCGCGTTCCTCGTGTCGAGCGCCTTCCATTACGGCCGCGCCGGCCTCGAATCCACGCGGGGGCCCTGCGCCAACCTACGCAGCACGCTCAACCCGGCACCCGTCCTGCGCGCGCTCCTCGTCGACCTGGAGGAGTGGGTGCGGGAGGGGCGTCCGGCCCCGCAGAGCCGTGTGCCGCGCCTGGCGGACGGCACCCTGGTGGACGCCCCGGCGACCGGCTTCCCCTACATCCCCGGCGTTCCCGTCCCCACGGCACCCAACGCCATCGCCCGCTTCGCGACCTACGTCGACCCGCACCCGGAGGCGGGTCTCCAGTATCGGCCCCTGGTGCCGCGCGTCGACGCGGACGGGCACGACGTGGCCGGGATTCGCCTGCCGGAGGTGGCCGCGCCGCGGGCGACCGCCACGGGCTGGAACCTCTATGCCGAGCCCTTCCCGGCGGGCGAACTCTGCGACCGGGAGGGAAGCCGCCTGCTCTTCGCCCGGACCCGGGCGGAGCGGGAGGCCGCGGGCGACCCCCGCGCCTCCCTGGCCGAGCGCTATGCCGACCGGGACGCCTACGTGGCGGCCGTGGAGCGGTCGGTCGACGCCCTGGTGGCGGACCGGCTCCTCCTGCGGGAGGACGGGGACCGCACCATCCAGGCCGCCCGGGACGCGCCATACCCTTAGAGCCGTGCCCGACCAAGTTGGGTCGGGTCACGGCTCTAGAGCGTGTTATGA
>NZ_BPRB01000083.1 GCF_022179685.1 Methylobacterium trifolii | reverse complement strand
CGGCGAGCGCCGGCTCGGCCCAGGTGCTCTCGGCCGCGAGCGACCTGTCCCGTCAGGCGGGCGACCTGCGCACCGCGGTGGGCGGCTTCCTCGCGACGGTGCGGGCCGCGTAGGCTTGACTGCGCGGGCCTGCGATCCCGGCCCATCGGCTTGGACGACGGCCGCCGGCGATCGGACCGCCTTCCGAAACGTTGCCGCCCTCGAGGCGCCCCACGATGAGCAGGTGCGCGGCGCGTGGCCTCCCGTGGGGGCTCTCCGACGCAGCCATCAAATTACAACCATTGGTTGTGATATGCGCTTTCCGATTGAAATTTTTGATTGGTTGGTAGTGAATGGAGGGAATGATCCCAGGCTCGTAACGTCCGATCCCAAGTCACGGAAAGGGAGATCACATGTCGGATATGCCCTGGGACTACCCGATGCCTGCGGCCGAAGAGACGTTCGGATTCATCTCGATCGACGAGCACACCCATATGGGATGCGTGATCGAGACGGCGACCGATCTCGGAGCATCCCTCGTCATGCTCGATGCAGCCCCGGTTCCCGATCGATTCATGCTCTACTCGCTCGGCTTCGACCGGGCGCAGTTGTGCAGGGCCGTGGGGCGGACGGACGAAACCATTCGGGCCTGGTTCGACGGAGGAACGCCTCCGGCGTGCGCCCAGCCGCACGGACGGCCCCCCTCGCAGCGGAAACGGGGCAGCGCGGCGCCGAGTCGGCGCGCCGAGCGCACGTCCGCGCCGTCGTCGTCCGCGGGCCGCGTCGGCCGGACCGGCAAGAGGTCAGGCGGGCAGTCCTGATCCGGGCGGGCCGCAGGCATCCGGCAGGATGGGCTGCGGCCTCGGGTATAGGCTTACGATCGAGACGGGCCGGTCAGCGGGTTCAGGCCGAGCCCCTGAAGAGACTGGTGGGCGGTGACGGGCTCGAACCGCCGACCCTCTCCGTGTAAAGGAGACGCTCTACCAACTGAGCTAACCGCCCCTGGAGGGCGGTTCGTAAGGCACGCGGGGCCGTCGACGCAAGGGCCGGCCGTGGCCGGTCGCGCGGCGATGGCCGGTGAGCCGCCGGGCGGTGTCCGGCTCCGCACGCGGCACCGGATCGCCGCGGAGGCACCGGCGGCGACGTTGCCTTCGCTGCCCAAGCCCTGTATGGACCCGCCCACGCCCGCCAGACACCCTTGGAGGCACGGGCGCGCGAGGTTCGGTTCGGCCGTCCGTTTCGGGCGGCCTTTGTCGTTCCTCGTCTATCGCATCACACTGAAGGATCACGCCATGAGCGCAGTCAAGCCGCTTGAGGCCGTGGCACGCGACCGGGTCGGCAAGGGGGCCGCCCGGGCCGTTCGTCGCCAGGGCCAGGTTCCCGCCGTCATCTACGGAGGCGGTCAGGAGCCGCAGGCCATCGCCGTCGACCTCGTCCGCACCCGCACCCTGATCTACGCCGGCGGCTTCAAGACCACGCTGTTCGAGATCAATGCCGGCGGCCGGAAGACCCGCGCGATCCCGCGCGACTTCCAGCTCGACCCGGTCACGGGCGTGCCGCTGCATGTCGACTTCCTGCGCGTCGTCGCCGGCCAGACCATCGTCGTCGAAGTGCCGGTGCACTTCGTCAACGAGGACGAGGCCCCCGGCATCAAGAAGCTCGGCGGCACCCTCAACGTCGTGGCCCACACCTTGGCGCTGGACGTCGCCCCCGACCAGATCCCCGACGCGATCGAGGTGGACCTGACCGGCCGCGAGATCGGCGACGTGATCCACGTCTCCGACATCAAGATCCCGGTCGGCACCTATACCGGCGAGCCGACCGACCAAGTGGCCAACATCGTGCCGCCGACCGTGCTCGGCGCCGAGGTGGAGGCCGAGGAGGCCGCCATCGCCGAGGCGCAGGCCACGGAGGCCGCCGAGGAGAAGGCGGAAGCCGAGACCGCCGCCGAGGAAGACGAGGCCGAGAAGGCCGACGACGCCAAGTAAGGGTCGGGGGAGGCCGCGAAGGCCTCCCGCGCGATCCGTCCACCGAAGCCCCGGCCCCGCGGCCGGGGCCTTTTTCGTTTGATGGGTGTCTCCCCATGCGGCTCATCGTGGGCTTGGGCAATCCGGGCCAGCGCTACGCGCGCAACCGCCACAACATCGGCTTCCTCGCCATTGACGCGATCGCGCACGCCCACCGGGCGAGCCCGTTCCGGCGCCGCTTCCAGGGGGAGGCGGCCGAGGTGGTGCTGGGCCAGGAGCGCGCGATCCTGCTCAAGCCCCAGACCTTCATGAACGAGTCCGGCCGCTCGGTCTCGGAGGCGCAGCGCTTCTACAAGATCGCGCTCTCCGACGTGATCGTGCTGCACGACGAACTCGACCTCGCCCCGGCCAAGCTCCGGGTGAAGCTCGGCGGCGGCAATGCCGGGCACAACGGCCTGCGCTCGATCACGGCCCAGTGCGGCAACGAATACCGCCGGGTGCGTCTCGGCATCGGGCATCCAGGCGACAAGGCCCTCGTGCACGCCTTCGTGCTCAACGACTTCGGCAAATCCGAAGAACCCTGGGTCGAGGACCTGTGCCGGGCGCTGGCCGACAACGCACCCGTGCTGGCGTCCGGCGAGAACGAGAGCTTCCAGAACAAGGTGCACCTGGCGATGGTCGGCCGCGGCTGGGCCGACGTGAAGCGGCCGGGCGAGAAGAATTGACACGAAAACACGAGGACACGATATCGAGGGGCCGGAGGCCGCCATGAAGAACGTGACCGTGACGATGGACGAGGCGGTGCTGCAGCGCGCGCGCATCGCCGCCGCGACCGAGGGCAAGAGCCTGTCGAAGTACATCGCCGAGACCGTCGAGCGGCGCGTCGGGCGCCCCCTGACGCAGGTGGAAGCCCTGGAGCGTTTCCTGTCGGGACCGCCGCTCCACCTCCTCGACGAAAACGGCAACGCACCGACGCGCGACCAGATCTATGACGACGACTGAGCGCGTCTTCATCGACACCGACGTCCTCCTCTACGCCCGCGACGACCGCTTTCCGGAGAAGCAGGCGGTCGCGCGGCGCTGGCTGGACCTGCTGGCCAAGCGCGAGGCCGCCGTGGTCAGTCCGCAGGTGCTGGGCGAGTTCCACGCCGTCATCCTGCGCGGCCGGCTGCCGATCGACCCGGAGGAGGCGCGCCGGACGACCCTGGCGCTGGAGACCTGGTCCCACGGCGCGACCGACCTTGAGCTGATCGCCGCCGCGTGGTCTTTGCGCGAGCAGACCGGGTTTCAGTGGTGGGACTGCGTCATTTTGGGCGCGGCGATCCGGGCCGAGTGCCGGTACCTGCTCTCGGAAGACTATCAGCACGGCCGCGAGGTCGAGGGCACGACGATCGTGAACCCGTTCCGGGTCGACCCCGAAACGGTCATGGCGGACTCGTAGGACAGATCATGGGCTTCAAATGCGGCATCGTCGGCCTGCCGAACGTCGGCAAGTCGACCCTCTTCAACGCCCTGACGCAGACGGCCGCGGCGCAGGCGGCCAACTACCCGTTCTGCACCATCGAGCCGAACGTCGGCGAGGTGGCGGTGCCCGATCCGCGCCTGGACGACCTCGCCCGGATCGCGTCATCGAAGGAGATCATCCCGACGCGGCTGACCTTCGTGGACATCGCCGGGCTGGTGCGCGGCGCCTCGAAGGGGGAGGGGCTGGGCAACCAGTTCCTGGCCAACATCCGCGAGGTGGACGCCATCGCCCACGTGGTCCGCTGCTTCGAGGACGGAGACGTGACCCACGTCGAGGGCAAGGTCGACCCGGCCGCCGACATCGAGACCATCGAGACCGAGCTGATGCTGGCCGACCTCGAGAGCCTGGAAAAGCGGATGATCGCCCTGGAGAAGCGGGCACGCGGCGCCGACAAGGAGGCCAAGGAGTTCCTGGACCTCGTCAACCGGGCCCTGCCGCTGCTGCGCGAGGGCAAGCCGGCCCGCCTCGTCCAGCGGAAGCCGGACGAGGAATTCCTGTTCCGGCAGCTCGGCCTGATGACGGCCAAGCCCGTGCTCTACGTCTGCAACGTGGACGAGGGCGATGCCGACCAGGGCAACGCCCACTCCCAGGCCGTGTTCGCGCGGGCGAAGGAAGAGGGCGCGGTGGCCGTGGTGGTCTCGGCCAAGATCGAGAGCGAGATCGCGGTGATGCCGCGGGCCGACCAGGGTGAGTTTCTGGAGGCGGTGGGCCTCGCCGAGCCCGGCCTCAACCGGGTGATCCGGGCCGGCTACGACCTTCTGGGCCTCGTCACCTACTTCACGGTCGGCCCCAAGGAGGCCCGCGCCTGGACGATCACCCGGGGCACCCGCGCGCCGGGCGCGGCGGGCGTGATCCACACCGACTTCGAGAAGGGCTTCATCCGCGCCGAGACCATCGCCTTCAAGGACTACACGTCGCTCAACGGCGAGGCCGGGGCGCGGGATGCCGGCAAGCTCCGGCTCGAGGGCAAGGAGTACATCGTGCAGGACGGCGACGTGCTGCACTTCCGCTTCGCCAACTGAGCGTCTTGCGATGTCAGGCCTGCATTACGAGGACTTCTCCCCCGGCGACGTGATCGTGGGCGAGCCGACGACGGTGAGCCGCGCCGAGATCGTGGCCTTCGCCCAAGAGTTCGACGCGCAGCCCTTCCACCTCGACGAGGCGGCGGCCAAGGACACCTTCGCCGGCCGGCTGATCGGCTCGGGCTGGCACACGGCGGCCCTGGGCATGCGCCTGCTGCACGCCGGCCCGATGCGCGGGCACTCGTCCCTGGGCTCGCCGGGCATCACCGAACTGCGCTGGCTCACGCCCGTGCTGCCCGGCGACCGGCTGACCCTGACCTTGCGCGTCACGGAATGCCGCGCCTCGGCCTCGAAGCCCGACCGCGGCTTCGTGACCTGCACCGTGAGCCTCGACAACGACCGGGCCGAGACGGTGATGACGCAGGCCTTCACCATCATGCTCGCCAAGCGGGGGTCGGAGCCCGCGGCCCCGCGCCCTGTCGAGACCGGGGAGCCCGCGCCCGTGGCCGAGCCGGAGGACGCCGAGGCCATGCCCTTCCTCGGGCAGGCCGAGATCGGCGCGACCCGCGATCTCGGCGCCTACGCCTTCGATGCCGAATCGATCAATGCCTTCGCCCGCGCCTACGACCCGCAGGTGTTCCACCTCGATCCGGAGGGCGCCCGGCAGACCCATTTCGGGGGCCTGTGCGCCTCCGGCTGGCACACGGCGGCGGCCTACATGAAGCGGCTGCTGGCCACCCGCGCCCGCGACCACGCCTACACCGCCGCCCGCGGCGCCGCCCCGATGCTCGGCCCCTCGCCGGGCTTCCGGAACATGCGCTGGCTCGCCCCCGTCTACGCGGGCGACACCCTGCGCTACCGCACCCGCCTCACCGACAAGCGCGCCTCCGCCTCCCGCCCCGGCTGGGGCCTGGCCTTCGCCCACAACACCGCCGAGAACCAGCACGGCACGCCGGTCTTCGCCTTCGACAGCACGGTGTTCTGGCAGTGGGCGCCGTGAGCGGGGGACCTGCGTTGGCGGCCCCTTCTTAACATGGATCAAAGGGTCTAGGTTGGCGCATCCGGGCTTTCCCCGGCGAGGGCCATCCATGTTCGAGACCAGGGCCAGGCCCTGCCCGGCAACGCCCGGCAGGGCTCACGGGCCGCGCGAACGGACACGGCCGTGAAGGCGCATCCGTTCTCGATCGACATCCGGCGCGACACCTTCACGGCCGGCCTGTTCCAGTGGTGGATCAAGAAGTCCGGTGCCCGGTTCGAGGGCTGTCCGGCGCGCTACGGCAGCTTCGAGGAGGCCAGGGTCACGGCCAAGGTCCGGCTCGACGGCGTCATCGCCGATTGGCGCCGCACCAACGCCGTGACCTGAGCCGCCGAACCTTCGGATTCGGGACGGCCTGCGGCCGACATCAGGCGCGACCGAAGCGCCCGGCTGGTTCTCCGATGACTGCGTCCCGAAGTCCCCTCGCGGGCCACGGCACGTCCACCGGACGGGATCGAGAACGGCTGGCCGGTGCCGACCTCCGGGCGGAGCCGTGCTACCGGGCCACCGGCACATCCAGGGAGACGAGCATGTCGGCGAGACGCAGTGTGGTGCTCACGGAATTCGGCCCGCCTCGGGTCATGTCGCTCACGGCCGGGGACCTGCCGGAGCCCGCTGCCGGGGAGGCCCAGATCCGCCAGACGGCGGTCGGCTTCAATTTCATCGACGTCTACCAGCGCAAGGGCGCCTACCCGCTGCCCCTGCCGACCGGGCTCGGCTTCGAGGCGGCCGGGCTCGTCGAGGCCGTCGGGTCCGGCGTGACCGGCGTCGCGGTCGGCGACCGGGTCGCCTACATGAATGCCGGCGTCGGCGCCTACGCGGATCGGCGCAACGTCCCGGCGGACAAGCTGGTCGTCCTGCCGGACATGGTGAGCGACGAGGCCGCCGCCTCGCTCCTGTTCAAGGGCATGACGGCCCAGTACCTGCTGCGGAAGACGCACGCCGTCCGGGACGGCGACCTCCTCCTGGTCCATTCGGCGGCGGGCGGCGTCGGCCAGATCCTGACCCGGTGGGCCACCGCGCTCGGCGCCACCGTCATCGGCACGACCGGATCGCCGGGGAAGCGCGAGGCCGCCCTCGCGGCGGGCTGCAAGGCCGTGGTGGACCTCAACGACGCCGACTGGCCGAAGGCGTTCCTGGCGGCCACGGACGGACGCAAGGCGCGGGTCGTCTACGACGCGGTCGGCAAGGACACCCTGATCCCCTCGCTCGATTGCGCCGCCCCGTTCGGGCTCGTCGTGTCCTACGGCGCGGCCTCCGGCCCCGCGCCGGCCATCGAGCCCGAACTGCTGAACAAGAAGGGCTGCCTGTTCCTGACGCGGCCCTCGGTCTTCCCGCACAACGCCGATGCCGCGACCTTCCGCAGCAACGCCGCCGACCTGTTCGACGCCATCGGCAGGGGTCACGTGCGGGTGGACATCGGGGCGCGCTTTCCCCTGGAGCGGGTCGCGGACGCGCACGAGGCGGCCGAGGCCCGGCGCGTCGCCGGCGCCATCCTGATGATCCCGTAAAAGTCCCTTACGCCCCCGGGCGTCGGCCTCCGGCCGCCTGCCTCACGCCGCCTGCCGGCGCTCGGGGTAGAGGGTCAGGAGCCCCTCCGGATTCGCGGCGCAGACGCCCCGCTCGGTGATCAGCCCGGTCACGAGGCGGGCCGGGGTCACGTCGAAGGCGGGGTTGGCGACGGGGCTGCCGGGGGAGACCACCTCCACCGTGGCGAAGGTGCCGTCGGCCAGGCGGCCGGTGAGGTGGCTGACCTCGCGGCCGTCGCGCTCCTCGATCGGGATCTCGGCCACGCCGTCGTTCAGCGTCCAGTCGATGGTGGAGAAGGGCAGCGCCGCGTAGAAGGGCACGCGGTTGTCGTGGGCGGCCAGCGCCTTCAGGTAGGTGCCGATCTTGTTGCAGACGTCGCCCGCGGCCGTGGTCCGGTCCGAGCCGACGATGCAGAGGTCCACCTGCCCGTGCTGCATCAGGTGGCCGCCCGCGTTGTCGGCGATCACCGTGTGGGGCACGCCGTGGCCGTTCAGCTCGAAGGCGGTGAGCGCCGCCCCCTGGTTGCGGGGCCGGGTCTCGTCCACGAAGACGTGGAGGGGCACGCCGGCCTCGTGGGCCACGTAGATGGGAGCCAGCGCCGTGCCCCAGTCGACGGTGGCGAGCCAGCCGGCGTTGCAATGGGTCAGCACGTTGAGCGGCCGGCCCTTTTCGCGGGCGAGGTCGGTGAAGATGCGGCTGCCGTGGTTGCCGATGGCCCGGCAATTGGCCACGTCCTCCTCCGCGATCCGCCCGGCCTCGGCGAAGGCGCGGCCGAAGCGCTCGGCCGGCTGGATCTGGCGCAGGTTGCCGGCCACCCGATCGAGCGCCCAGCGCAGGTTGATCGCGGTCGGGCGCGTGGCGGCCAGCTGCGCCACCGCGCGGTCGATCCCGTCGGCC
The DNA here is from genome assembly GCF_022179685.1 of Methylobacterium trifolii. Classification (GTDB taxonomy): domain Bacteria; phylum Pseudomonadota; class Alphaproteobacteria; order Rhizobiales; family Beijerinckiaceae; genus Methylobacterium; species Methylobacterium trifolii. The sequence goes on along the minus strand of NZ_BPRB01000083.1, from coordinate 13,776 downwards.
GAGGAATCCTCGCGCATCGCCAGGGCGAGGCCGTAGGCGGCGGTGACGCCGATGAGCGGCGCGCCGCGCACCACCATGGTGCGGATCGCGCGGGCCGCGTCGTCCAGGCTCGCCAGCCGCTGCAATTCGAAGGCGAAGGGCAGGCGGGTCTGGTCGATCACCCGGACGCTGATGCCGTCCGCGTCGGGGAAGATGGTCCGGTAGGGCTGTCCGTCGATCCGCATGGCGGCCTCTTGCCACAACCGGGCCGGTTTTGCACCCTTTCGCGCACCGCGGCACGCCATCCGGAGGTCGGCCCCGGTCAGGCTTCCTCAACCTTAAACGGCCGTTAACGCGTCGCCGGTAGCGTCGAGGCCAAGTTTCCTTAGCGTCCGGTCCGTCATGCGCTCGCTCCGCCGCTCCGCGTCGCCCTACGACACCTTCGTCGACACCCTGCGCCCGTTCCTGGCGCGGCGGCTGACGGAACTCGGCGGGCTCGTCCTGTTCACGGGCGCCGTGGCGCTCACCGTGGCCCTGGCGACGTGGTCGATCGACGATCCGAGCCTCAACCACGCCACCGACCACCGGGCCCACAACGTCCTGGGCCAGCCCGGTGCCGTGGTCTCGGACCTCGCCATGCAGATCCTCGGGCTCGGGTCGCTGGCCTTCGTGCTGCCCCCGGCGCTCTGGGGCATCCGCCTGATCCGCGAGCGCGACCTGCCGCGGGGCGGCATGCGCATCGCCCTGTGGATCATCGGCTTCTGCGCCGCGAGCGCGGTCGCCAGCGCCCTGCCGCCCACCGCCCGCTGGCCGTTGCCCACCGGCCTCGGGGGCGTGGCGGGCGACGCCCTGATGTCGTCGGCCCGCACCATCGTCGGGGCGATCTCCTCGGGCGCGGCCGCCCTCGTCGGCTTCGCCTACGCAGGCATCGCGATCCTGAGCCTGACCGGCGCCTGCCGGGTGGGCGCCAGCCTGGACGACGACGCCGAGCCGGTGCCCTACGCGCCCCGCGAGCCCGTGCGGCGTGCCCAGTACCGGCCGGACGGGCGCGAGGACACGGACGAGCCGGGCCTCGGCCTCGTCGGCCTCGGCGCCCTGGCACAGGCCGTGATGCAGGGCCGGGCCGCCCTCAGTGACAGGCTCGACGCGTGGCGGGCCCGGCGCGCCGGCCCCGCCGACGCCTATGCCGGCGCCTCCCCGGCGCTCGCCGCCCGGCGCGCCTTCTCCGACGAGGACCTGCCCTGGGCCGGCCACCAGCCGGAGGCGGTCCGCGACGCGGTCCGGCGCGAACCGGTCTTCGAGGCGCCGCGCCCCTCGCCCCGCTCCGTGCCGGTCACCCAGGACGACGAGCCCGAGGACAGCCACGCGGACGGCCCCGAGACCGGCCCCATGCCCGAGCCCGTGCCGGCGGAGGCTGCGCGCGCCCGCGTCTCGGCGCCGGCCGCCGCGCCCGTTCCGGCCCGGCGCCCGCCGCCGCCGGCCATGCACCCGGACGACTACGCTCTCCCGGACCTCGACCTGCTGGCCGAGCCGCGGGGCCCGTCGCAGGCGAGCTTGGTCTCGGCCGACGCCCTCGAGCAGAATGCGACCCTGCTGGAGGCCACGCTCAGTGATTTCGGCGTGCGCGGCGACATCCTGGCCGTGCGGCCCGGCCCCGTCGTCACCCTCTACGAGCTCGAGCCGGCGCCCGGCACCAAGTCCTCCCGCGTGATCGCGCTGGCCGACGACATCGCCCGCTCGATGTCGGCCGTCTCCGCCCGCGTCGCCGTGGTGCCCGGCCGCAACGCCATCGGCATCGAGTTGCCGAACGCCAAGCGCGAGACCGTGTACCTGCGCGAACTCCTGGCCTCGGCCGACTTCGTCGAGACCAAGCACCGCCTCGCTTTGTGCCTGGGCAAGAACATCGGCGGCGAGCCGATCATCGCCGACCTCGCCCGGATGCCCCACCTACTCGTTGCCGGCACCACCGGCTCGGGCAAGTCGGTCGCCATCAACACCATGATCCTCAGCCTGCTCTACCGGATGAAGCCGGAGGAGTGCCGCCTGATCATGGTCGATCCCAAGATGCTGGAGCTCTCCGTCTACGACGGCATCCCGCATCTCCTCTCCCCCGTCGTCACCGACCCGAAGAAGGCGGTCATCGCCTTGAAGTGGGCCGTGCGCGAGATGGAGGAGCGCTACAAGAAGATGTCCAAGATCGCGGTGCGCAACATCGACGGCTTCAACGCCCGGCTCGCCGAGGCGCGGGCGCGGGGCGAGGTCCTGACGCGCACGGTCCAGACCGGGTTCGACCGGCAGACCGGCGAGGCGATCTACGAGGACGAGGCCATGGACCTCAACCCTCTGCCCTACATCGTGATCGTGGTCGACGAGATGGCCGACCTGATGATGGTGGCGGGTAAGGACATCGAGGGCGCCATCCAGCGGCTGGCGCAGATGGCGCGCGCGGCCGGCATCCACCTGATCATGGCGACGCAGCGCCCGTCCGTCGACGTCATCACCGGCACGATCAAGGCAAACTTCCCGACCCGGATCTCCTTCCAGGTCACGAGCAAGATCGATTCGCGCACGATCCTGGGCGAGATGGGCGCCGAGCAGCTGCTCGGTCAGGGCGACATGCTGTTCATGGCCGGCGGCGGTCGCACCACCCGCGTGCACGGGCCGTTCTGCTCGGACTCGGAGGTCGAGAGCGTGGTCGCCCACCTCAAGCGCCAGGGCCGCCCGAGCTACCTCGACGCCGTCACCGCCGACGACGGCAGCGAGGACGCCCCCAAGGGCAAGGCTGGGGCCGGCGAGATCGAGATGGACGGGGCGGTGTTCGACCAGGGCTCCTTCGGCGAGGCCGGGGGCGACCTCTACGAGCAGGCGGTGCAGGTGGTGCTGCGCGACCAGAAGGCCTCCACCAGCTACATCCAGCGCCGCCTGCAGATCGGCTACAACCGCGCCGCCTCGATCATGGAGCGGATGGAGATCGAGGGCATCGTCGGCCCGGCCAACCATGCCGGCAAGCGCGAGATCCTGGTGGAGACCGAAGCGGGCCGCTGATATCGCGCCCGCCGCCCTGTCGCCCTATCCTTAACCCCGACGAAGCGGCCAGCCGCGGGGCGTCCGGTCCGGACGCCGCAGCGGATCGAGAGCGCGCTCGGACGGGGAGGGCCGGTCGGCATGACGCACGAACCTTTGCGGGCACGCCTTGCCGCGGCGCCCGTCCTCTCCGACCCGCACGGCGCCGAGGCCCGGCTGGCCGAGATCGCACCCGCGCTGCCCGCCGGACTGCTGGACGAACCGGTGCGCCGGCTCCTACTCGGGCTCGCCGACCATTCGCCCTTCCTCTGGCACTTGGCCGCGCGCGAGCCGGAGCGGCTGGCCGGCCTGCTGGAGACCGCCCCCGAGGAATCGAGCGCGCGGATCGTGGCCGCCCAGCGCGCCGCCGGCCGAGCCGTAGACGGCGCGATCGACCTCGACGCGGTCGGCCGTACGCTGCGTCGGAACCGGCAGGCCCACGCCCTGCTGGTGGCGCTCGCCGACATCGGCGGCCTCTGGCCCCTGGAGACGGTGACGCGGGCCCTTTCGGACTTCGCCGACGCCTCCGTCTCGGCGGCCCTCGACGCCCTCCTCGCCCAGGCCGCCTCCCTCGGGCGCTTCCTACCGAAAGACCCGGCCGCGCCGCAGGCGGGCTCGGGCCTCGTGGTGCTGGGCCTGGGCAAGCTCGGCGGGCAGGAGCTGAACTATTCGAGCGACATCGACCTCGTGGTGCTGTTCGACCCCGAGGTTGCCCCCCTCAAGCCGGGGCTGGAGCCGGCGCCGTTCTTCAGCCGGCTGGCGCAGGGCGCGGCCCGGCTGCTCGAGGACCGGACCGGGGACGGCTACGTCCACCGGGTCGACTACCGCCTGCGCCCCGATCCCGGCTCGACGCCGACTGCCCTCTCGCTGAACGCGGCCTACGGCTATTACGAGAGCGTCGGCCAGAACTGGGAGCGGGCCGCCTTCATCAAGGCCCGGCCGATCGCGGGCGACATCACGGTCGGCGAGCGGTTCCTGGCCGAATTGCGCCCCTTCATCTGGCGCAAATACTTCGATTTCGGCTCGATCGCGGACGTGCACGCGATGAAGCGGCAGATCCATGCGGTGCGCGGGCACGACACCCTGGCGGTGGCCGGCCACGACATCAAGCTCGGGCGCGGCGGCATCCGCGAGGTGGAGTTCTTCGTCCAGACCCAGCAGCTCGTCTTCGGCGGCCGGCGCCCGGGCCTGCGCGGGAGCCGCACAGTCCCGATGCTCGGCGAACTGGAGCGCGAGGGCTGGATCGACGCCGCCGCCCGCGACGAACTCGCCGCCGCCTACGCCTTCCTGCGCGGCATCGAGCACCGCCTCCAGATGGTGCGCGACGAGCAGACCCAGCGCCTGCCCACGGACGCCGGCGATCTCGCCCGCTTCGCGCACTTTGCCGGATACGCGGACCTGCCCGCCTTCGAGGCGACCCTGCTGCACCATGCGCGGCGGGTGCAGACCCACTACGCCCTGCTGTTCGAGGCCGCCCCCGACCTCTCGGCGGCGGTGGGCGACCTCGTCTTCAGCGGCGCCGACGACGACCCGGCCACCCTCGCCACCTTACGCGAACTCGGCTTCCGCGAGCCGGAGCGGACGGTGGAGACCGTGCGCGGCTGGCATTTCGGGCGCCGGCCCGCCGTGCGCAGCCCGCGGGCCCGCGAGGTCCTGACCGAACTCGTCCCCGCCCTGATCCAGGCGCTCTCCGGCACGCCGGACCCGGACGCAGCGCTGGCGGCACTCGACAACGCCTTCGGGCGGATGCCGGCGGCGGTGGAACTGCTGACCATCCTGCGCTCGCACGAGCGGCTGCGGCTGCTCTTCGCGGACCTGCTCGGCACGGCCCCGCGGCTGGCCGACACCGTCGCCTTCAGCCCGCACGTCCTCGACGCGGTGATCGACCCCGCCTTCGTCGAGCCGACGACGGACGCGGGCGCGCTGGCCGCGCAGTTCTCCGCCCTCGTCGGCACGCCGGCCGCCCACGAGGACTTCCTCGACCGCAGCCGCGACGCCGCCCGGCAACTGCGCTTCGTCACCGGCGCGCGGCTGCTCTCGGGCATCCTCACGCCGGAAGGGGCGGGGCTCGCCTTCTCGGGCATCGCGCAGGCCGCGGTCTCGGCGAGCCTCGCGGCGGTGGCCGAGGGCTTCTGGGCCGAGCACGGCCGGGTGCCGGGGGGCCGCATGGTCCTCCTCGGCTTCGGCCGCCTGGGTTCGCGCCAGCTCACGGCCGATTCCGACCTCGACCTCGTGGTGCTCTACGATTTCGACCCCGAGGACCGCACCAGCGACGGGCCGCGCCCCCTGGACGCGGCGGTGGCCTACAACCGCCTGACCCAGCGCCTCGTGGCCGCGCTCACCGCACCCACCCGCCGGGGCGGCCTCTACGAGATCGACCTGCGCCTGCGCCCCGGCGGCGGGCAGGGGATGATCGCCTCGCAATTCCGCAGCTTCCGCAGCTACCTCCGGGACGAGGCCGAGCCCTGGGAGGAGATGGCCCTGACCCGCGCCCGCGTGCTCTGCGGCGACGCGACCCTCGCCGCGGAGGTGGAGGCCGCCATCGGCAAGGCCCTGTGCCGTCCCCGCGACCGCGCGGCGCTTTATGCCGAAGTGCGGGCGATGCGCGACCTCGTCGCCAAGGAGAAGGGCGACCACGGCCCCCTCGACCTCAAGCGCGCGCCGGGCGGCCTCCTCGACCTCGACTTCCTGGCCCAGGCCCTGGTGCTGGCCCACGCCGCCGAGCACCCCGGCCTCGTCGGGCTCGACGCTCCCGCGGTGCTGGACCGGGCAGCAAAAGCCGGGCTGCTGCCGGAGGCGGAGGCCGCGCGCCTGGTCGCGGCCTACCGCCTGTTCGACGACGTGCACCACTGGCAGCGGCTGATGGTGGAAGGCGAGGCGAGCCAGGCCCCCCCGGCCGCGATGGCGCGGCTTGCCGTGGCGATGGGCCTGCCCGACGCCCGGACGCTCATCGCCCAGCTCGACGCCGAGCGGACGGATGTGCGGGAGCGGTTCCTGCATCGGCTGGCCTGAGGCGGATCCGAGCCCCCGAGCCGACGCCCGCACGTCATGCGGCCGGGGCGTTGAAGTGGAGGGGATGGGAGATATGGAGGCCTCGCCCGGAATCGAACCGGGGTGCAAGGATTTGCAGTCCTCTGCGTAACCACTCCGCCACGAGGCCCCACGTCGCGCGATCGCCCGGAGGGCGCCTCGCGAAACCCCGCGCGCCGGGCGGCCGGTGCGGGGAGGAGCGGTCTCTAGCAGAGGAGATGCGCTCCCGGCAACGGCCCCGGTGCCACTTCTTCGGGGCAATCGGGCGCGTCCGGTCGCTCTGTCGGGCCGGCGCGCCGCAGACCACGTCACGGGTAGACGCGGACGTGGCGGACGACGCAGCCGCAATATTGCAGGCGGTTGCCCTTCCGGACGTAGCGGTGCTCGACGATCACGGCGCGCCGCGGCGCGACCTCGGCCGACCCGAGTGCGATGCCGCCGAGGATCTCGGCGGCCGCGAGGCCGCCGAAGCCCATGGCCTGTGCGGGGGCGGCAACGGCGGTGCCGAGGGTGAGGGCGGTGACCGCCATCGTGACGGTCTTGCGAATGGACATCGTGATCTCCTGCTTGGCTGCGTCCGTCCGGCAGGTCGCCGGGGACACCCTCGGTCTGAAGGCCGCGCATTGCAGGAGAAGTGCGTGGGGCGGGGCGATGATTGCAGTCGGGTTTCCAATCGAATGCCTCGTGTGGACGCACACATGACCCTATCCCGGCCTCGCAGCCTCCACCTCGACGCGACCTGGCACCGGGGACGGGCCCGTTCGCGCGGCCGGGCACGCCGACGGAAGTCGTGGCCGGCCCGGCCTCCAGCGTCGGGAACGTCGGCCCGGAAACGGCCGTACCCGCCGACCCGGGACCATCCGGGCTCGGGCACCGCGCAAGACCGTCGATGACCCCGGGTCCGTCCCCGCCCCGCGATGGCGCGGCGGGCTCTTCGTGGGAGACGCCTACTCGGCTGCCGTGGATGTCACGGGACGCATCGCCTCCTGGCGCGCGACGGCGAGGATGCGGTGCCGTCCCGGTCCGGCCGGCGTCGCCGTCCAGAGCCGGAGCAACTCCGCGACACGGCCCAGATCACTGTCGCAACCGTCGTTGAAGAGATCGGCGATCCGGCAATCGAGAGCCGCCGATAGGGCGAGCAGAATTCGATGTGAACGATCGGCTCCCTCGCCCGTCGTCGATCCATCTCTCAGATCAAGCATCGTGTGCCTTTACGAAGCCGGGTGGCGGAAATCCCATATAAATTGCGGCCAATCGAATTGTCCATCGCAGGAAAAATACAACGCAGGCGTGTACGGTTGCGTACATTTGACTACAACCCTCAAATAGGTGAATACAATCCAGAGATGCAATTACGAACTCGATTCGATGCCCTGGCCGACGCCTGCCTGGAGGCACATGAAGCCGTCATGGCGCACGGGTCCGAGGAGATGAAACTCGCGTCCCGGTTGCTCCTGTTGTCGCTCGGGCGCGAGATTGCGAAGCGAAATCATGGCGTCGATGGTCGAGAGACTGCCGAACACGTCGATAACGAGTCGAGCGAACGAAATCGCCCGAATCATATCTCCAAAAGCAAGCAGCACGACGCTCCATAAGTCGCAGCTTGTTTTATTCGACGGTGAGTTCGATGATGGTCTATGTTGTTAGAGTTGCCGTATCTTTAGGCTATCCTACCATATCGACAGAACAACGGTACGCCGTTCTGGCATGTTCCCAGGGAGCGGCCGAGGATTGCATCCGCAATCGCCTGGCTTTCAACGAGATCGTCTCCACGGACGAGACGCTGAGCGAGCAGGAGGGGTCGGACCTGGGCATGCGGGAAGGTGAGCCGAAGTTGCTGGTGTAGCCCTTCGATAAAACCCACGGTGGTGGCCTGCCCCTGGAGCGTGAGCCTCCCGGAAGGACGATAGCCAAGCTTGTGGAGCATGTTGTCAGGCTCCGGAAGACGCATCCGGACGGGTTCGGCCGCCGCAACGGGCCGGTCTCCGGACCCGCGCCGCGACCTCGGCCGATGCCCGATCGATCCACAGGCCGCGCCGCCGAGCGGCTTCTTCAACAAGGGGTATGGGTTCGTCTTTCTCCCGCACAGACAGGGGAGGCGCATCGTCCGCGGGTGGGGCAGATGGTCCGGGAAGGCCGATGTCCCTGATCGATCGATGGATTCTGGCGGAAGGGGTGGGATTCGAACCCACGGTGGAGTTGCCCCCACGGCGGTTTTCAAGACCGCTGCCTTAAACCACTCGGCCACCCTTCCCGTCGTGTGCTCGACCCGGCTTCCGGCCTGCGCGGCCGCAGCCCCGGGCCCTCCGTGGCACGCCTCCACTATGGCCTTGCGAAGCACGGCGTCAACGTGCGCCGCGACGCCCTCCCGCCACCGGCCTGCCGCGTGTCGCCCGGCGGCGGTCGCCATCGGCTTGCCGGCCCAGGCTCAGCTCTGCCACACGCGCGGCATCGGGCTGCTGCGGTAGCCCGCGAGGAAGCGGGCGGCGAGGCTGCGCAGTGCGCCGATCTCCGGCCCGAGGAGGCGCACGGCGAGGTGGCCGTTCCAGGCGCTGGCACCGGCCTCGAGGCTCGGCGCCCCGGCGCCGGCCGCGTCGAGCCGGGCGCGGGCCTCCTCCAGGCGGCCTTCCGCGCCGGGGGAGAGGTCGAGCAGCGTGGCGCAGGCCCGCGCCCCGCCGCCGATGGCGGCCCGCGCCAGCAGGGCCGCGACCGGGCCGTCGAGGCGCAGCGTGTCGGCGTAGACGAGGCGGCCCCCCCGGCGCACCCGCCAGACGTCCTCGAACAGGCCCTGCTCCACGGCCTCGTTGCGGGCATGGCGGCCGAAGGCCACCGCCTCGAACACGAGGAGGCTCGCGTCTTGGGCGAGGTCGGCCTCGAAGCGGCGGGCCATCCGCGCCCGGTCGAACAGGATCGTCTCCTGCGGCAGCCAGGCCAGCCGGGCGCCGGCGCCCAGCCTCACTTGGTTCTCGACGCGGCTGACCGGGCCGTCCGAACGGTAGATCTTCTCGGCCGCGGTCGTGGTCAGGACGAGGCGGGCATTTTCAGCGAGGTCGAGGGCGACGCGGAAGTGATCGCCGCAGGCGATGCCGCCGGCCGTGTTGACAAGGACCGCCTCCAGTTCGGCCTCTCGCATCCGCGGGAAGCGCAGGCGCGAGGGGCCGGATTCGGCAAGGTCCAGGATGCGCGTCGGGCCCTCGGGGCCGCCGGCGGGCCCGACGCACAAGGCGACGCTGCCGACCGAGCGCTGCCGCGCCGGGCCGGATTCGGCCTGCGCATCCCCTCCCTGCATCCGGGTCAGCCGCGGACGGCGGAGCCGGGGGGCACCGCCTGGATCGGCGGGGTCGGCCGGTCGAGGATGCGTCGCCCGAACAGGCTCGCCACCAATTCCACCAGCACGCGGGCGCTGCGACCGCGCTCGTCCAGGAACGGGTTCAGTTCGACTACGTCGAGGGATCGGACGAGGCCGGAATCGTGCAGCATCTCCATGATGAGGTGCGCCTCGCGGAAGGTCGCCCCGCCCGGCACCGTGGTGCCGACGCCGGGCGCGATCGCGGGATCGAGGAAGTCCACGTCGAAGCTCACATGCAGGTGCCCGCGGGCTTGCGCGACCCGCTCCAGGCTCCGGCGCAAGGGGGCCACAACTCCGAACTCGTCGATGTCGCGCATGTCGGTGACCTCGACGCGCCGGGCCGTGACCAGGGCGCGCTCGCCCGCATCGATCGAGCGCAGGCCGAAGAGATGCACATGGGCCGGGTCGAGGGGCGGGCGGTCCGGCTCGGGGAACAGACCGGGAAAGCCCGGCTCGCCGCAAAGCGCTGCCAGCGGCATGCCATGGAGGTTGCCCGAGGGCGAGGTCTCGGGGGTGTTGAAATCGGCATGCGCGTCGAGCCAGAGCACGAAGAGCGGACGGCCCGAGCGGGCGCAGTGGCGCATCGCCCCGTCGACGGAGCCGAGCGACAGGCTGTGGTCGTCACCGGCCACCAGGGGCAGGGCGCCGTCGTCGAGCGCCGCCTCCACGGCGTGCGACAGGGCCGCCGTCCAGGCGGTGACGGCGGGCAGGCCGCTCGCCCCGGCGGGCAGGTCCGGCACCACGTCGCCCCGGTCGAGGACCGTGCGGCCAAGGTCGCGCAGGGTGCGCACGAGGCCGGCGGTGCGAAGCGCCGCCGGACCCATCAGGGCGCCGGGTTCGCTGGTGCCGACCTCGATCGGGGCGCCGAGGATCGCGATCCGCGCGGACTCGTCCGTGGCCTCGGTCATCGCTGCGCGCGGCTCCCCGGACATCCTGCTTCCAACCGATCGGGACTGCCGGACCCCTGGTCGGGCGGGGCCGACATCCTCGGCAGGGCGGGCCATAGCAGGGCTCTGCCGGGAACGCGACCGGGAGGGATCGGCCATCCGGCATCGCAGCCCTCCGCGAATTGCCTAATTGGTAAGCAATTTGCCCCCCTCGTCGGCGATCGATGACCGGATCGGCAGGCCTGCCGCAAGAACCGGCAACGCGCGGCCGGTTCCATGGAGGCGGACGGACGGATCGTCGCGCACTGGCATATCGCTTGCTGTGCCTGGCCAGCTGCAAGAAGCGGGTAGGGGTGGAATGACGACGATCTGGAAGAACTGGACCACGGCGGCCGCGCTCGCAGGCGCACTGGCCATCGGTGGGCCGGCGGCGGGCACCGCGCAGGCGCAGGAGACCATCAAGGTCGGCATCCTGCACTCCCTCTCGGGGACGATGGCGATCTCCGAGACGACGCTCAAGGACGCGATGCTGATGCTCATCGCCGAGCAGAACAAGAAGGGCGGGGTGCTCGGCAAGAAGCTGGAGGCCGTGGTGGTCGACCCGGCCTCGAACTGGCCGCTGTTTGCGGAGAAGGCCCGCGAGCTGATCGCCAAGGACAAGGTCTCGGCCGTATTCGGCTGCTGGACCAGCGTCTCGCGCAAGTCCGTGCTGCCGGTGTTCAAGGAGCTCGACTCGATCCTGTTCTACCCGGTCCAGTACGAGGGCGAGGAGAGCGAGCGGAACGTGTTCTACACGGGCGCCGCCCCGAACCAGCAGGCGATCCCGGCCGTCGACTACCTCGCCAAGGAGGAGAAGGTCGAGCGCTGGGTGCTGGAGGGTACGGACTACGTCTACCCGCGCACCACCAACAAGATCCTGGAGGCCTACCTCAAGTCCAAGGGCGTGAAGGCCGAGGACATCTCGATCAACTACACCCCCTTCGGCCAGTCGGACTGGCAGACGCGGGTGGCCGCGATCAAGGCCTTCGGCTCGGCCGGCAAGAAGACCGCCGTGGTCTCGACCATCAACGGCGACGCCAACGTGCCGTTCTACAAGGAGCTGTCGAACCAGGGGATCAAGGCCACCGACATCCCCGTGGTCGCCTTCTCGGTGGGCGAGGAGGAACTGGCCGGCATCGATACCAAGCCGCTGCTCGGGCACCTGGCCGCCTGGAACTACTTCATGTCGATCGACACGCCCGAGAACAAGGCGTTCATCGACCAGTGGCACGCCTTCACCAAGAACGCCAAGCGCGTCACCAACGACCCGATGGAGGCCCACTACATCGGCTTCAACATGTGGGTGAAGGCGGTGGAGAAGGCCGGCACGACCGACCCCGACAAGGTGATCGCGGCGCTGCCCGGCACCGAGCAGAAGAACCTCACCGGCGGCACCGCCAAGATGCTGGCCAACCACCACATCACCAAGCCGGTCTTCATCGGCGAGATCAAGGAGGGCGGCCAGTTCGACGTGGTGTTCAAGACCGACGAGCTGATCCCCGGCGAGGCCTGGTCGAAGCAGCTCGAGGGCTCGAAGGACCTGGAAGCCGACTGGGTCAAGCTCAACTGCGGCAACTACAACACCAAGACCAAGAAGTGCGGGGGCGCCTGAGCGCCGACGTTCTTCGTCCTACGACGCCTCTCTCCTCCCCCCGACGGGGAGGAGCCGGAGGTGGGGGTGGTGCCGGATGAGGCTCAGCGGTCCCTTCTGAACCACCCACACCCCTACCCCTCCCCACAAAGGGGAGGGGACACGCCCCCCGGCCCACCATCCGCATCCTCTCCCGCACGGGAGAGGCCCCCGCGCTCCCGCCTGAACGGGCCGATGCTCCTCCGCCTCCTCGCCCTGCTCCTCTGCCTGCTGGCCGCCCCAGCGCTCGCGCAGGCGCCCTACGACAAGCTCGCCAGCGACAGCTACGGCGACATCGAGGCCGGCATCGTCGGGCTGGCGGCCAGCGGCGACCCGCGCGCCGGGGCGATCCTCGGGGCGCTGGCCGACGGCCGGCTGCTGTACCGGCCCGCCGACAAGGCCCTGTTCCTCAAGGAGGGCGCGGGCCTGGTCGACGCCCGCACGGGCGCGCCGGCCACGGCGGACGGCCTCAAGCCGGTGCGCGCCAACAACAAGGTCCGCCGCGCCATCGACGCGGCGCAAGGGCAACTCAACCTCGCGAGCCCCAACCCGGACAAGCGCCGCGAGGCCGCCGACGCGGTGTTCAAGGCCCGCGACGCGGCAGCGCTTCCCGCGATCGAGGCGGCACTCGCCAAGGAGCCCGATGCCGGGGTCAAGCGGACGCTCACCGAGGCGCGGGCCGCCACGCTCCTGGCCCGGCCCGGCACCGGGGAATCCGAGCGGCTTTCGGCCATCGCACCGATCCAGGCGCGGGGCGACGGCGACGCCATGGCGATCCTGCGCGGGCTCTCGACCGCCGATCCGAGCGAGGCGGTGAAGGCGGCAGCCTCCCGCGGCATCGCGGCAATCGAGACGCGGCTTGCCGTGATCGCGGCCCTCCAGAACGTCTGGTACGGGATCTCGCTGGGCTCCGTGCTGCTGCTGGCAGCCATCGGGCTCGCCATCACCTTCGGGGTGATGGGGGTCATCAACATGGCCCACGGCGAGATGGTGATGCTGGGCGCCTACACCACCTACCTGGTGCAGGACGCGCTGCGCACCCACGCCCCCGCCCTAGCCGGCTGGGCCCTGCCGCTCAGCATCCCGGCCGCCTTCCTGGTGGCGGGCGCGGTCGGCGTGCTGATCGAGCGCTTCATCATCCGCTTCCTCTACGGCCGGCCGCTGGAGACCCTGCTCGCCACCTTCGGCGTCAGCCTCGTGCTGCAGCAGACCGTGCGCTCGATCTTCGGGCCGACGAACCGGGAGGTCGGCTCGCCGCCCTTCATGACCGGCACCTTCGACCTGTTCGGGATGGCCATCACCTGGGGCCGGCTCTGGATCGTGCTCTTTTCCCTCGCCGTCTTCCTCGGCCTGCTGTTCGTGCTGCGAAAGACCTCCTTCGGCCTCAAGACGCGGGCCGTGACCCAGAACCGGCGCATGGCCGCGGCCATGGGCATCCGCACGCCGTGGGTCGATGCCATGACCTTCGGCCTCGGCTCCGGCATCGCGGGCATCGCGGGCGTAGCCCTGTCGCAGATCGACAACGTCTCGCCCAACCTCGGCCAGGGCTACATCATCGATTCCTTCCTGGTGGTGGTGTTCGGCGGCGTCGGCAACCTCTGGGGCACGCTGGTCGCCGCCCTGACGCTCGGCGTCGCCAACAAGCTCGCCGAGCCGTATCTCGGCGCGGTGCTGGCCAAGATCGCCCTGCTGATCTTCATCATCCTGTTCATCCAGAAGCGCCCGCGCGGGCTGTTCGCCCTCAAGGGCCGGGCGGTGGAATCGTGAGGGGCACCGCACCTTTCCCTCCCCCCTCTGCG
>NZ_BPRB01000082.1 GCF_022179685.1 Methylobacterium trifolii | reverse complement strand
CGCCTCGTCGGCGGCGGCCCGAGCCGCCGGCACCTCGCCCTGATGGACGACATCGTCGGCCCCCCGCCCGAGCGCGACCTGCCCGCGATCTACGTCTCGCGCTCCCGGCTGCCGCACGGGCGCTTCGCCGGCGAGGGCTATCTCGATGCCGCCTTGGCGGCGGCGGGCCTGCGCGTGGTCCATCCGGAGGGCCTATCGCTCGCCGAGCAATGCGCCCTCTACCGGCGGGCTCGGCACCTGGTCTTCGCGGAGGGCTCGGCCCTGCACGCCCTCCAGCTGCTCGGCCACGTCGAGGCGTCCGTGACGGTGCTGGTCCGGCGGCCGAGCTTGCGGATGGCGGCGGCCTCCCTGGCGCCGCGGGTGCGCGAACTCCGTTACCTAGATGCCCTGCGCGGATTCGTCCACGGCCTGCGCCCGAACGGCGAGCCGCACCTGCCCACGGGGATCTCGGTGCTGGACGGGGCGCGCTGCCTTGCCGGGTTCGCGCATGCCGGCATCGACCTCGCCGCCCACTGGGACGGCGCCGCCTTCGCCCGCGCCTGCGAGGCGGACGTGGCCGAGTGGGTGGCACGCCGTGCGGCCGCGCCCTCGCATCCCGGCGAGGGCGCGGTGATCGCGCGCTGCCTGCGGGCGCTCTCCGTCACGGCGTGACCGGGCCTTCGCGGAACACACCGTCGCCACGGCCGCGCTGCGTGTTTGTTCCCGGATGGCCGGTGCGCCCCGGCACGTCACGGCGGCATCGGCGTGCCCATATTCAATTCACACGGGACGAACAGGCGCTCCCTCCCGGAGCCCGCCGTGAACCAAGGAACCCCAGACCTCTCATGAAGACCCGTATCGCCGCCGTCGCCGCCGCCTTCATCGCCCTGTCCGTGCCCGCCACCTCCGCCCTGGCCTACGGCCCCCGCGGCTCCGTCGACTTCGTCCTGCCGGCTTCCCCCTACGACGGCCTGACCACGGGTTCGCTCGGCGTGCATTACGGCCCGTTCTACGACCGCTGCGTGGCGAGTTCGGCCAGCGAAGGCAACGCCAACCAGCAGACGCGCCCGGTCAAGCAGTACGGCCAGACCTCGGGTGGCTACCGCTGCTGATCCGGATTTCGAGAGAGGACATGATTGCCATGAAGACCTTCACCTACGCGATGATCGGCGCCTTCGCTTGCGGGCTCGTCATGACGGTGGTCGGCTCCGCCGGCATCCTGCTGAACCTCTGACGCCGACGCGCCAAGAGCGTCAGCTTCGCTGAATCGGACCAGGGACCTGCGCCGGCTGGCAGTCGGCGCAGTAGAAGGTCGAGCGGCCCGACTGCACCATCCGCGCGATCCGGCCCCCGCACCCCCTGGTCCGGCAGGGCTGCCCGACCCGGTCGTAGACCCGGAAGGCGTGCTGGAACGCCCCCGCGCTGCCGTCCGTGTGAGCATAGTCGCGCAGGGTCGAACCGCCGGCGGCCACCGCCTCCGTGAGCACCTGCCCGATCGTTTTCGCCAGCAACCGGGCCTTGGGCGTCGGCTGTCCGTCCGGCTTGGCCAGGGCGCCTGCCGGAATCTCCGGGTGGAGGCCCGCCCGGTGCAGGGCCTCGCAGACGTAGATGTTGCCCAGGCCCGCGATCAGGCGCTGATCGAGGAGCGCGGCTTTGAGCGGCGTGACCTTGCCCCGGAACAGTCTGGCGACCGCCTCGCCGGTGAGCCCCGCGTCGAGGGGCTCGATCCCCATGCGCGCGAAGTGGCGGCAGGCGGAGAGCCTCTCGGTCGGCACGAGGTCCATGAATCCGAAGCGGCGCACGTCGTTGTAGGTGACGGTGGCCCCGTTCCCCATCGCCATCACCACGTGGTCGTGCTTGGGCGTCTCGAGCGCCCCCTCCAGGTAGAAGTCGCCGGGCGAGAGGTTGCGCCCATCGGGCAGGGCCACGTCGAAGCGCCCGCTCATGCCAAGATGCATGATCAGGGTTTCGCCGGAATCGAGCCCGGCCGTCAGGTACTTCGCCCGGCGCGACAGGTCCGTCACAGCCCGGCCTTCCAGGCGCTGCGCGAAGCGCGCGGGGAAGGGGAAGCGCAGGTCCGGCCGCCGCAGGGTGACGCGGCTGAAGCGGGCGCCGACCAGAGCGGGCGCCAGCCCCCGGCGCACGGTCTCGACCTCGGGAAGCTCCGGCATCTCTTTTTGGTGTCGTCGCGTTGCGGGGAGACCGATATCGGCGCCTGCGCGATGCGAGACAATGGCGGTGGGCCTGGGGCCTCCGCGTCTTTCGACGCATGGCGGTTTCGGGTCGGCTTCGCTATGACGCGCGCAGGGATGGGACCAGGGGCGTCATGAAGGCCGGCGGACACGCGAGCGAGGACGGCACCACGGATTTCGGCTTCGAGCGTGTGGCGCTCGCCGAGAAGCAGGCGCGCGTGGACGACGTGTTCCGTTCCGTAGCCAAGCGCTACGACCTGATGAACGACCTGATGTCGGCGGGCCTGCATCGAGCCTGGAAGGCGCAACTCATCGCCATGCTGCGCCCGCCCCAGGGGCGGCCGTTCCACCACCTGGACGTGGCCGGCGGCACCGGCGACGTGGCCTTCCGCGTCCTCGACGCCGGCGGTGAGCGCACCCGGGTCACGGTGCTCGACGTCAACGAGGCGATGCTGCGGGTCGGCTCCGAGCGCGCAGGACAGCGCTTCGGGGAGCGCATCGCCTTCGTCACCGGTAATGCCGAGACCCTGCCCCTGCCGGATGCCGCGTTCGACGCCTACACCATCGCCTTCGGCATCCGGAACGTGCCGCGCATCGACTTGGCGCTGTCCGAGGCCCGGCGCGTGCTCAAGCCCGGCGGGCGCTTCCTGTGCCTGGAATTCTCCAACGTCGACCTGCCGGTGCTGGACAAGATCTACGACGCCTATTCTTTCCACGTCATCCCGCGCCTCGGGGCGCGGGTGGCGGGCGACGCCGAATCCTACCGCTACCTCGTCGAGTCGATCCGCAAGTTCCCGACGCGGGGGGCGTTTGCCGGGATGATCGAGCGGGCGGGATTCCGCCACGTCACCCACCGGGCCCTGTCGGGGGGCATCGTCGCGATCCATTCCGGCTGGAAGATCTCGTGATCCCGGTCCCGGCCGCCCACCCGTGATCGGCGCCCTCGTCAACCTCCTCCGGGGGGCCCATGTCGGCTTCGTCCTGGCCCGCGAGGGTGCGCTGGCGCTGGCCGACCCCACCGACATGCCGCCGCACCTGCGCCTCGCCCTGCGCCTCGGCCGGATGCTGGAGCGGCCAGGGCTTGGGGCCGGCGCCGCCCGGCTCTCGACGGCTCTGACCCGCCTCGGGCCTTCCTACGTCAAGTTCGGTCAGTTCCTGGCGACCCGGCCCGACATCGTCGGCATGAGTGCCGCCCTCGACCTGGAGAAGCTCCAGGACCGGGTGCCGCCGTTCCCGCAAGGCACGGCGATCCGGGTGGTAGAGGCCGCCTTCGGCAAGTCCATCCGCGAGCTCTTCGTCTCGTTCAGTGAGCCGGTGGCCGCGGCCTCGATCGCGCAGGTCCACGAGGCCGTCGTGATGGACCCGGACGGCACGCAGCGCCAGCTTGCCGTCAAGGTCATGCGGCCGGGCGTGCGCGAGCGTTTTCAGCGCGACCTCCAGGTGATGCGCTTCATGGCCGGCGTGGTGCACGCCCTCTCGCCCCAGGCCGAGCGCCTGCGCCCGCGGGAGGTGGTGGAGATCCTGGCCCGCTCCGTGACGATGGAGATGGATTTCCGCCTGGAGGCGGCCGCCGCCTCCGAACTCGCCCAGAACACCGCGGACGATGCCGACTTCCGGGTGCCCAGGCCCGAATGGGAACTCACCGCCCGCGACGTGCTCTCGGCCGAGTGGATCGACGGCACCCGCCTGCACAGCCGCGACGAGATCGTGGCCGCCGGCCACGACCCGCAGGCGGTCGGCCGCAGCGTGATCCAGAGTTTCTTGCGCCAAGCCATCCGCGACGGCTTCTTCCACGCCGACATGCACCAGGGGAACCTGTTCGTGGACGCGCAGGGGCGGCTGGTGGCGGTCGATTTCGGCATCATGGGCCGGCTCGGCGCCAAGGAGCGGCGGTTCCTGGCCGAGATCCTGCTGGGCTTCATCATGCGCGACTACCGCCGGGTGGCGCAGGTGCATTTCGATGCCGGCTACGTGCCGGCCCACCACTCGGTCGAGGACTTCGCCCAGGCCATCCGCGCCATCGGCGAGCCGATCCACCAGCGCCGGGCCGACGAGATCTCGATGGCCAAGGTTCTGACCCTGCTCTTCGACATCACCGCCCTGTTCGACATGAGCACGCGGACCGAGTTGGTGATGCTCCAGAAGACCATGGTGGTGGTGGAGGGCGTCGCCCGCTCGCTCGATCCGCGGCTCGACATGTGGACCACGGCCGAGCCGGTGGTGCGCACCTGGATCACCCGAAACCTCGGGCCGGTGGGCCGGATCGAGAGCGGGGCCGAGGCCCTGCGCACCATCGCCGACGTGGTCGCCGACGTGCCGGATCTGGCGCTGCGCCTCAAGCGCGTGCTGGTGCGCCTCGACGAGGCCGGCACCGGCGACGCCCACCGCCTTGAGCGCTTCGCCCGCAACGAGCGCCGCTGGGCGGTCTGGCAGACCCTGGCCCTGTGGGCCATCGCCATCGGTGCGCTCGTGATGGCGTTCCGGTAAGATCGAGAAAAGAGGACCCGCGGAACGCGGGCACGGGAGGAAGGGCATGAGCCGGCAGGGCTTGGGCCAGCACGATTCGGCCGCCGACGCGGTGCGCCTGGAGGCGGTCGCCATCGCCTTCGCCCTCAAGGGCGGCCGGCGCTACGTGGCGGTGGAGGGGATCGACCTCGCGGTCGAGCCGGGGGAGTTCGTGGCCGTGGTCGGCCCCACGGGCTCGGGCAAGTCCACGCTCCTCAACGCGGCGGCCGGCCTCTTGAGGCCCGCCGACGGGCGCGTCACGGTGTTCGGCACGCCGCTCCAGGGCCTCAACGGCCGGGCCGGCTACCTCTTCCAGGCCGACGCCCTGATGCCGTGGAAGACGGCGCTCGACAACATCGCGGTCGCCCTGGAGCCGCAGGGCGTGCGCCGCGCCGAAGCCCTGTCCCGGGCCCGCGACTGGCTCGCCCGCGTCGGGCTGGCGAACTTCTCCGACCGCTACCCGCACATGCTATCGGGCGGCCAGCGCAAGCGCGTGGCGCTCGCCCAGATGCTGATCCGCGATCCCGAGATACTGCTGATGGACGAGCCCTTCGGGCCGCTCGATGCGCAGACCCGGCAGATCATGGGCAACCTGCTGCTGGACCTGTGGGCGGCCGACCGCAAGGCGGTGATCTTCGTCACCCACGACCTGGAGGAGGCGATCGCCCTTTCCGACCGGGTGATCGTGCTCTCGGCCGGTCCTGCGGCCCGCATCGTCGGCTGCTACCCCGTACCCCTGGCCCGCCCCCGCGACACCAGCGAGATCCGCCTCGATCCCCAGTTCCACGCCCTCTACCAGCAGATCTGGACCTGCCTGCGGGTCGAGGTCTCCCGCGCCTACGCGGACGGTCCGGCGTGACCGGGCACACTGCCCTCCCCCCATCGGAGACCCGCCCGTGAACCGCCTCGGCCTCCTCGCCCTCCAGATCCTCGTCGGGCTCGCGGGCTTCGCGATCTGGCACGTGCTCACCGTCTACCCGATCCTCGGCGCCCCCAAGCAGATCCAGTTCTTCTTCTCGACGCCCGTGGACGTGCTGGCCCGGACCTGGGCCGAGATCACCGGGCCGGAGATCTGGGGCCACCTCTGGATCACGCTCCAGGAGACCGTGCTCGCCTTCGTGTTCGGGGCGGCC
This sequence comes from Methylobacterium trifolii, assembly GCF_022179685.1. Lineage (GTDB taxonomy): Bacteria > Pseudomonadota > Alphaproteobacteria > Rhizobiales > Beijerinckiaceae > Methylobacterium > Methylobacterium trifolii. Next base: position 25,723 of record NZ_BPRB01000082.1, on the reverse strand, counting down.
GGCGGCATCGCCTTCGGCTTCCTGTTCGCCCGCAACCGGCTGCTGGCCGCCGTGTTCGACCCCTACATCAAGGCCGCCAACGCCCTGCCCCGCGTGGTGCTGGCGCCGATCTTCGCCCTCTGGTTCGGGCTGGGCATCTGGTCGAAGGTCGCGCTCGGCTTCACGCTGGTGTTCTTCATCGTGTTCTTCAACATCTTCCAGGGCGTGCGCGAGGTCAGCCCGGTAGTGCTCGACAACGCCCGGATGTTGGGCATGAACGAGCGCGGCCTGCTGCGGCACGTCTACTGGCCCTCGGCGCTGACCTGGATGTTCTCCTCCCTGCACACGGCGGTGGGCTTCGCCCTGGTCGGCGCGGTGGTGGGGGAGTATCTCGGCTCGTCGGCGGGGCTCGGCTACAAGATCCACGAGGCCGAGAGCGTGTTCGACGTCACCGGGGTCTTTTCCGGGATGCTGATCCTCACCGTGTTCGTGCTCGTGATCGACACCCTCGTCACCCTGATCGAGAATCGCCTCCTGGTCTGGCGCCCCCAGGCCGGCAGCGCCCGGACCTGAGAGGACCAGCCCATGGAACGCCGCAGATTCCTGGCCGGCACGGCCGCAAGCCTCGCCCTCGGTGGGCTCGCCCCCGCCCGCGCCGAGAGCGTGAAGGTCCGCATCGGGGTCGGCGGAAAGCCCCTGCTCTACTACCTGCCGCTCACCATCGCCGAGCGGAAGGGCTTCTTCGCGGCCGAGGGGATCGAGGCCGAGATCAACGATTTCGGCGGGGGAGCCCGCTCCCTCCAGGCCCTGATCGGCGGCTCCGTGGACGTGGTCACGGGGGCCTACGAGCACACGATCCGGATGCAGGCCAAGGGCCAGGACGTGCGGGCCGTGTGCGAACTCGGCCGGCTCCCGGCCATCGTCATCGGGGTGCGCAAGGATCTGGCCGGCACGCTGAAGTCCGTCGCCGACTTCAAGGGCCGCAAGATCGGCGTCACCGCCCCGGGCTCCTCCACGGCGCTGGCCGTGCAATACGCGATGCTCAAGGCCGGGCTGAAAGCCAGCGACGCAGCCCTGATCGGCATCGGCGGCGGCGCAGGCGCCATCGCCGCGATGAAGAAGGGCGAGATCGACGCGATCTCCCATCTCGACCCGGTGATTGCCAAGCTGGAGACGGACGGGGACATCGCCGTGCTGGTGGACACCCGCACCGAGGCCGGCACGCGGGCGCTGTTCGGCGGCCCCAACCCAGCGGCCGTCGTCTACACCAAGCAGGACTGGATCGAGCGCCACGCCGCCGGCACCCAGAAGGTGGTCAACGCTTTCGCCAAGGCCTTGAAATGGCTCGCTGCCGCCAGCCCTGAGGAGATCGCCGATACGGTGCCCGCCGCCTACCATTTCGGCGACCGGGCCCTCTACCTCACGGCGGTGAGGAATTCGCTCGAGAGCTATTCCCGCACCGGCATCCCGACGCAGGAGGGCATGGCCAGCGTCCTCGACCTCGTGCGCACCCTCGACCCGGAACTCCAGGGCGCCACGATCGACCTCGGCACCACCTTCGACGACCGCTTCGTCAAGCGCGCGATGGGATAGGGTCATGACGAAGACGCTCGCCGGCCGCCGCGTCCTCCTGGTCGTCGGCGGGGGCATTGCCGCCTACAAGGCCCTCGACCTGATCCGGCGCCTGCGCGAGCGCGGCGCCTCCGTCTGCCCGCTGCTGACGAAGGGCGCGCAGGAATTCGTGACGCCGCTGGCCGCCGCGGCGCTCGCCGGCGAGCGCGCCCACACCGACCTGTTCGACCGGGCGGAGGAGGCCGACATCGGCCACATCAAGCTGGCCCGCCAAGCCGACGCGGTGGTGGTGGCGCCCGCCACCGCCAACCTGATGGCGCGGATGGCCACTGGCCACGCCCCGGATCTGGCCGGCACGGTGCTGCTCGCCACCACTCTGCCCATCCTGATCGCGCCCGCGATGAACGTGGCGATGTGGGCCCACCCGGCCACCCGGAGAAACCTCGCGACGCTCCAGGGCGACGGCGTCCGCGTGGTCGGCCCCAACGACGGCGCGATGGCCGAGGCCGAGACCGGCCCCGGCCGGATGGCCGAGCCGGCCGAGATCGCCGGCGCGCTCGAGGCGATGCTGCGCGATGCGGCGGATAAGCCCGCGGGTTTCGGCTTCCTCGCCGGCCGGACGCCGTCCGCGGCGGGCGCCCTCGCGGGCCGTCGGGTGCTCGTCACCTCCGGCCCGACGCACGAGCCGATTGATCCGGTGCGCTACCTCGCCAACCGCTCCTCGGGCCGCCAGGGCCACGCCATCGCGGCGGCCGCTGCGGCGGCGGGCGCTTCCGTCACCCTGGTCTCGGGGCCGGTGGCGATCCCCGATCCCATCGGCGTGACGACGGTGCGCGTCGAGACCGCCCGCGAGATGCTGGCGGCGGTGGAGGCGGCGCTGCCAGCCGACATCGCGATCTTCGCCGCCGCCGTCGGCGACTGGCGCCCGGCCACCGAGCGGGAGTCCAAGATCAAGAAGGACGGAGAGGCGCCCGCCCCCCTGGCGCTGGTCGAGAACCCGGACATTCTGGCGACCGTCGCTGGGCTGGCCCAAGGCCGCCCGCCCCTCGTCGTGGGGTTTGCGGCCGAGACGGACAACGTCCTCGACCACGCCCGGAAAAAGATCGCGAAAAAGGGCTGCGACCTGATCGTGGCCAACGACGTCTCGCCGGCCGGCGGGGTGATGGGCGGCAGCCGCAACACCGTCCACCTGATCGCCCGCGACGGGTCCGTCGAGACCTGGCCGACGCTGGACAAGGACGAGGTCGCCCGCCGCCTCGTGGCGCATCTGGCGGGGCTCGTCGCCGGATAGGGCGGCCGGTCAGGCCTCAATGTGGATCACGGGCAAGGCCCGCAGCGCCGCGGCGGCGTGGTCGAGGAAGGCCTCCGTCCGGGCCGGGCGGTGGCCGGCGCTCGGCGCCACGAGCTGCACCGGGATCGGGGCCGGCTCGTAGGCGGCCAGCAGCCGCACGAGGCGGCCCGCCGCGACGTCCTCGGCCGCCTGATAGGACAGCACCCGCGCGATACCCCGTCCGGCCCGCGCCGCGACGAGGCCCGCCTCGACCTCGTTGACGGTCAGCCGCGGGGACAGCCGCACGCTCTCGCGGGCGCCGAAGCGCCACTCGCGGGCGGCCGTGCGCAGGGTGCCGACGATGGTGTCGTGGGCGGCCAAGTCCGCGGGCGTCTCCGGCCTGCCCCGCGCGGCGAGATAGTCCGGGCTCGCCACCACCACCTCCCGCACCTGCCCGACGCGGCGGACCATCAGCCTCGATTCCGAGAGCCGGCCGATCCGCAGGGCCACGTCGATGCCCTCCTCGATCAGGTCGAGGTTCCGGTCGGCCAGCACGAGGTCGACCTGCGCCTCGGGATAGGCGTCGAGGAAGCTCGCCACCACCGGCGCCATGTGCCGGCGCCCGAACAGGACCGGCGCCGTGACCCGCACGAGGCCCCGCACCGCGGCGCCCGCCACCCCCGTCACCAGCGCCTCGTAGTCGGCCAGGACGACCCGCGCCCGCTCGGCCAGATCCAGGCCCGCCTGCGTCGGCGACAGGCGCCGGGTCGAGCGCTCGATCAGCCGCGCGCCCACCCGCTCCTCCAGCGCCGCGAGCGCCCGCGTCGCGGCGGCGCCCGAGCGTCGCAGCCGCCGGGCCGCACCGACGAGGCTGCCCCGGTCGACGATGGCGACGAAGAAGGCCAACTCGTCCAGCCGGTCCATCGGGGCGACCTCCGCAGCATCGTTGCGCAAAGTGAAAGTCTGAGTTTCCAGGATGCCGGATTTCGGCGCGAGCCCGCAAGGGCGATATCTTCGTCTCAGATCGGAGACACGCCATGACCGCCTCGACCCTCGTCTTCCACGGCCTCCGGCTCTCGGGCCATTCGCACCGGGCCGAACTCCTCTTGGTGCTGCTCGGCCTGCCCTACCGCTTCGTCGAGGCCGGGGCGGAGGTGCGCGCATCCCAAGAATTCCGCCGGCTCAACCCCCTCGGACAGATCCCGGTGCTGGAGGATGGCGAGCACGTGATCGCCGACAGCAACGCCATCCTGGTCTACCTCGCCGGCCGCTACGACCCGGAGGGCGGTTGGCTCCCACGGGACCCGCTGGCTGCCGCGCAGGTCCAGCGCTGGCTCTCGGTGGCCGCGGGCGAGGTACGGCACGGCCCGGCGCAGGCGCGTATGATGGTCCTGTTCGGCGCCGCGGGCAGCCGGGATGCGGCGCACGCCCTGTCGGAGCGCGTCCTGCGTTTCATGGACGACCACCTCGCCGGGCATGCCTTTCTAACGGCCGACCGGCCGACCGTCGCCGACCTCGCCTGCTATTCCTACGTGGCGCATGCCCCCGAGGGCGGGGTGTCCCTGGCGCCCTACCCGGCGGTCCGGGCCTGGCTGCAGCGGATCGAGGCGCTGCCGCGCTTTCTCGCGATGCCCCGCTCCCCTATCCCCGATGCGGCGTGAGGGCGGCGGCGATGGACACCTCACCTTTCCACGCCGACGAGGTGGCGGCGCAAGCGCGCGCCGGCCACGTCCTCGGGGCCATCGGCGCCATCCGCCCGGTGATGCCCGACCAGCACCGCGACTTCTTCGCGGGCCTGTCCTACCTCTTCGTCGGCGGCACCGACGCGGCCGGCGCCCCGGTGGCGACGATGCTGACCGGAAGCCCCGGCTTCGTGCACGCCCCCGATCCGGGCCACCTGCGTGTCGAGGCTCGCCCGTCGCCGGGCGACCCGGCGGCAAGCCATCTCCAGGCGGGTGCCGAGGTCGGCATCCTCGGCCTCGACCTCGCCACCCGGCGGCGCAACCGCGCCAACGGGCGGATCGTCGGGCACGATGCGGGCGGGTTCACGCTGGCGGTCGACCAGAGCTTCGGGAACTGCCCGCAGTATATCCAGCGCCGCACCATCGCGCCCATGCCGCGCGAAGCCGGACAGACCGAGATCCTCTCCGGCCTCGATCCCGAGGCGCGCGGCCTGATCGCGGCGGCCGACACCCTGTTCGTGGCCAGCCGCGCGCGGGCGGGGATCGGCCCGGCCGGGGGGGCGGACATCTCCCATCGCGGCGGCCGGCCCGGCTTCGTCCGGGTGGCGGGCGACACGCTGACGGTGCCGGACTTCCGCGGCAACCGCTACTTCAACACGCTTGGCAACCTCCTGGGCGAGCCCCGCGCCGCCCTGCTCTTGGTGGATTTCGAGCGGGGCGACCTGCTGAGCCTCCAGGGCACCACCGAGATCGACTGGACCGGGACGGAAGCCGCCGGCTTCGAGGGGGCACAGCGCTCCTGGCGCTTCCACGTCGCGGGCGGCTGGCGGCGGCGCGGGGCCGTCCCCTTCCGCTGGCGCTTCCTCGACGCCGCACCGCAGCTCGAGCGCACCGGGCGCTGGGAGGCGGCCTGAGGCGGGGGGCTCAGGTGGCTGCTGCGGCCTCGTGCTCGGCGGCCAGCCGCGCGTCGTCCGCGGTCATCGTCTGGAAGGCCGGGCGCTCGCGGATGCGCGCGACGTAGGCCGTGAGCGCCGGTTCAGGCGGCACCAGTCCGAAGCCGATGGTCCAGCCGAGCGCCGAGCCCCAGAGCACGTCGGCGGCGCTGAAGCGCTCGCCCAGCAAGTAGGGGCCGGGGGTCAGCGCCGCGACCACCTGCGCCAGCACCGTGTCGAAGTCGCCATAGGCCGACATCGCCCGCGCGCCCGGATCGCGCTTCATCGCCCGGTCGATCACCGCCGGCTCGAAGCAGGACCCGTAGAACACCATCCAGCGCAGGTACGGGCCGCGCAACGGATCGTTCAGGGCCGGGGCGAGGCCGGCCTGGGGGAACAGGTCGGCAAGGTAGAGGTAGACCGCCGGCTGCTCGGTCACGAGCGCCGCCCCGTGCCGGATCGCGGGCACCTTCCCCATCGGGTTGACGGCGCGATAGGCCTCGGAGGCCTGCTCCCCCGCCTTCATGTTGAGGACGTGCAGCGTGTGAGGCGCATGCAGTTCCTCCAGCAGCACCCGCACCCCCGAGGAGCGGGTGTTGGGTGCATGGTAGAACTCGATCTCCGGCGTCCCGGTCATGGCCGTCCCCTGCCCTATGGTCTGCGAATCGCGGCGCAAGCTCCGCGCCGGAGGGGCCGGGGTCAAGGGCGGCGTGCGGCCACCGCGTCGGCCAGGAGGCAGAGGATCTCGAACAGAATCTGGCCCCCCGTCAGCGCCGTGAGGCCGGAGGGGTCGAGCGGCGGGGCCACCTCCACGAGGTCGGCGCCCACGAGGTCGAGGCCGCGCAGGGCCCGCAGGAGGTAGAGCGCCTCGCGCGTGGTGAAGCCGCCGATCTCCGGCGTGCCGGTGCCCGGCGCGTAGGCGGGATCGAGGGCGTCGACGTCGAAGCTGAGGTAGGCCGGGCCTGCGCCCACGATGGCGCGGGCCTCGGCGACCACCTCCGGCAGGCCGCGGGCGGCGGCCTCCTCCATGGTGACGATGCGGATGCCCTGCGAGCAGGCCCAGTCGCGCTCGTCGGCGGCGTCCATGCTACCGCGGATGCCGATCTGGACGCAGCGGCGCGGGTCGAGCACCCCGTCCTCCACCGCCCGCCGGAAGGGGGTGCCGTGGGTTAGCCGGCTGCCGTCGTACTGGCTGTCATCGGTGTCGCTATGGGCGTCCACGTGGACGAGGCCCAGTGGCCGGTCCCGGCCGAGCGCCTTCAGCACGGGGTAGGTGACGAGGTGGTCGCCCCCCACCGAGAGGGGCACGATGCCGCCCGCGCGCAGGGCGCCGTGGAAGGCCTCGATGCGCCGGCAGGTCTCGGCCACGTCCACGGGGTTGACCGGCACGTCGCCGAGATCGGCGCAGGCGGCCAGATCGTAGGGCGCGATGCCGGTGGCGTGGTTGACCATCCGCGTGCCCGTCGAGGCCTCGCGCACGAAGCGCGGGCCCAGCCGCGCGCCGGGGCGGTTGGTGGTCGCCCCGTCGAAGGGGATGCCGACGAGGCCGATCTCGATCGCGCCGGCGGCCGCCGTCGGATCGAGCACGGGCAGCCGCATGAAGCTCGGAAGCCCGGAGAAGCGGGGTGTCTCCATGCCCGAGGCCGGGCGATAGCGCGCGATGCGCGCGGCGTCCGTCTCGCTCACCCTGTACGCCACGCCGACCCCTCCCGCACCCCGGCCCCATCATCCGGGGCGGGGCCTGTCGGATCAAGCCGCGGGTTTAGCAGCTCCGGTCGAGCCGGTAGCCGTTCGGCCCGGCATGGCCGCGGAAGCGGCAGCCGCCGTAGCTGCCGGCGAAGCCGTAGGCGTCCTGCCCCGTCCGCCAGCTCGCGCCCCGGCCGCCGCCGTAGCGGGCCGAGCGGTAGTCCGGCGGCCGGCGCTCGGCCCGCGCGCGGGGACGCTCGGCCCGGGGAGCGCGCTCGGCACGGGGCTCCGATCGCTCGGCGCGGGGCTCTCCGCGTTCCGCACGGGGCTCGGCGCGCGATCCCTCGGGCCGGGAGTCCTCGCTGCGGCCTTGGGGGCGCGGGTCCGCCTGGGTCGCTGCCCCCCCGCTCGCCGGCGCCGGGCCGCGTTGCGCCTGGGCGAGGCCGGACAGGCCGAGGGCGACCACCGTCGCGAGAGCAAGCACACGCACTGCCATGATGACCTCCTGGATTGATGTCGAATCCGGGCGGCACGCCTGAATACTGTGAGTTGCGCCGCATTCCGTGGGATCGACAGTGTCTCCGCCCGCGGCCGGCTGCCGTGTCCCAGAGCACGCGCCGTCGCGCCGTGCAAGGCCGCCATCCGGCCGCCTTCGGCTCGGGATCGGCGCAACCCGAGAAAGACCGGCCGGATCGCGGCCGCGGCCGGATTCTGCTATAGGCGGGGCCCCACGGAGTAGGCGACGATGCAGCCCATCGCACGCGCGACCTGGACCGCCGACGAGACCGCGCTCCACGCGCGGATCGAGGCCCATGCCTTCGCCCGGCCGGGCCAGGTCCTCGACTTCACCGGGCGGCTCGCCCGCGAGATCGGCTGGTCCCGCACCCAGGCCGAGGCCGCCATCGGCGAATACCGCCGCTTCTGCTTCCTGGCGATGACCGGCGGCGGGCCGACGACGCCGAGCGAGGAAGTGGATGCGGTCTGGCACCTCCACCTCACCTATTCCCGCGACTATTGGGAGGTCTGGTGCCGGGAGGTGCTCCGGGGCGCCCTGCACCACGACCCGACGCAGGGCGGCCCCGCCGAGCAGGCCCGCTACCGCGAGCAGTACGTGCGCACGCTGGCCCGCTACGAGGCCTATTTCGGCCCGCCGGACCCGGCCTTCTGGCCCGGTACGCTGGCGCGCTTCCGCAGGGCCGCGCGCTACCGCACCGTCGACACCGGGCGGGTGCTGGTGCTGCCGCGCCCGCGCCTCGCCTGGCGCGCCGGGGTGGTCCTCGCGGGCCTCGCCGTCGCCTTCGCGCCGGAGCCGGCCCGCGCGCTTCCCGCCGACCCCCTCGACTGGAACGGCCCGGAATTCCTCGCGCTCTTCTCCGGCCTCGCGCTCGTGGCGCTGCTGGCGACGTGGCTCGTCGGCCTCTGGGTGAACCGGACCCCGCGGCCGGCGCGGGGGGCGGCCCCGCCCGAGGACATGGGTCTCGTCGACCTCGCCTACCTCGCGGGCGGGCCGGTCCGCGTCGCCGACCTGTTCGCCCTTCTGCTGCTGTCGCGCGGGGCCGCGGCGATCGAGCACCCGAGCCGGCGCATCGTGCCGCAGACCGAGGGTATCCCCCTGCCCCCGGATTTCGAGGCGTTCCGCGGCTGCGTCGCCGGGCCGGCCGGTCGCCGGGACCTCGCCAGGGCGGTGGCGTCGCGCCTCGGCCCGGTCGGCCGCCGCCTCGCCGGCCGCGGGCTGGCCCTCGACCCGCAGCACCGGGCCCGGCTCACCGCCCTGCTCCTGCTCCCGCCCGTCGCCGTCATGCTCTTCGGCGCGGCCAAGCTGGTCGTCGGGCTGCATCGCGACAAGCCGGTCGGCATCCTGGTCGTGCTGACCCTCTTCATCGGGGTCGGCACGGTGATGCTCGCCTTCTCCAGGCCCCCGCCCTGGCGCAGCCGCGAGGGCGGGCGGATTCTGGCCGCCTACCGCGCCCGCCATGCCCGCGCCGTCCGGGCGCCGCGCGAGACGGAACTGCTCTTCGCCTTCGCGGTCGCAGGCGCGGGCGTGCTGGCCGGAACCGCCTACGCGTCGTACCTCGCCTACCTTCAGGCGCCTCATTCCGGAGCGTCCGGCGGCAGCGACGGGGGTGGAGGCGGCGACGGCACCGGCTGTGGCGGTGGCGGCTGCGGGGGATGTGGCGGCGGCGGCGGAGACTGAGCCCCCGCGATCCTGCGCTTTCGTGACGATGCGTTGACGCGGCGGCCCCCTGTTGCTAGAGAGCCGCCTCCGCCGCGACGCCGCGTTCACCACGTGCGCCGTCGGCTTAGCGATTGCCCGACAACCTGAACGCGTTGACCGACCTCCGGACCCCATGGTCCCGTCGGCATCGCCCGACGAGACGAGGATGCCCATGGCCAACACCGTGTCGGCCAAGAAAATGACCCGCAAGATCGCCAAGCGCACGGCGATCAACCGCTCGCGCCGCTCCCGCATGCGCACCTTCGTCCGCAAGGTCGAGGAGGCCATCGCCGCCGGCGACCAGACCAACGCCCTCGGCGCGCTCCGCGACGCCGAGCCCGAGATCATGCGGGCCGCCCAGCACGGCATCGTTCACAAGAACAATGCGTCGCGGAAGGTCTCGCGACTCGCCGCTCGCGTGAAGGCCCTCGGCGTCGCCGCCGCCGCCTGACCCTACGCGCATCGTCGAAGACGGATCGAGCCCGGCCTTTGCGGCCGGGCTTTTTCGCGTCTGGCCGTCCGTGCCGTCGCCGCGCGGCGGCGACGAAACGTTAACCCTGGACCGAGATCGGCCGCAGCGCGAAATCCACCGCGCCCGTCTTGCTTAACAGAACTTCACGGTCTCCAAGCAAAACCGCCGCACCCTGTGAATCGTCGCGAAACCATAAGCCGGTCAACATCGTAGCTCTACCTGCGGTCCAGTTGCCGCGACTGTCCCGATGCGAAACCGGGCTTTCCCCGCAAGTCCCAGTGTTAAAAGAACCGTAGGTAATTGTTGATAGGCTCCACGGATCGGCAAAAGACGTCGGCAGGCATCTTGACTCCGACGGAAAAATAGTTCCCGCGCGTACAGGCGGGGCCGACAGCGTGAAACGTGCGTACGCGCCGTCGACGGGTCATCCGTTCGCGGCGTCGGGAGAGCCAGTGATGCGTGTCGACGGAAACGTTGCGGGCGGCGACGACAACAACGGCCGGAACAGCGGGGGCGCGGGTGAGATCGCCTCGGCCTGGGCGCGGGTGAAGCGGCGCCTGCGGGCGGAACTCGGCGAGGACGTGTTCGCGAGCTGGTTCGCCCGCCTCGAATTGCAGGACGTGGAGGGCGGCACGGCCCGCCTCACGGTGCCCACGCGCTTCCTCAAGAGCTGGCTCGAGTCGCATTACCTCGACCGGGTGCTCAACACCTTCAAGGCCGAGGTCGCGGAGATCGCCCGCATCGAGGTCGGCGTGCGCGGCACCGGGGCCCCCGTCCGTCCCGTGGCGCCGAGCCCGGCCAAGGCGAGCCCCACCAGCGGGCCGCTCGCCCGCCTGCACGCGGCGGCCCCTCCCGTACCGGTCTCGGCGTCCGCCGCGTCCGAGATGCGCGGCGGCGACACCGCCGGCGACCTCAACGGCGCGCCGCTCGACGGCCGCCTCACCTTCGCGAGCTTCGTGCTCGGCCGCTCCAATGCCCTGGCGCATGCGGCCGCCGAGCGGGTCGCCCGCCACGACGGCGAGGGCGCCCTCTACAACCCGCTCTACTTCCATGCCGGCGTCGGCCTGGGGAAGACCCACCTGCTGCACGGCATCGGCCACGTCGCCCGCGATGCGGGGCGCCGGGTGATCTACCTCACCGCCGACCGCTTCATGTACGGCTTCGTGAACGCCCTGAAGACCCAGAACGCGCTGGCCTACAAGGAGCGCCTTCGCGGCATCGACCTGCTGATCCTCGACGACGTGCAGTTCATCCAGGGCAAGTCGATCCAGGCCGAGTTCGGCCATACCGTGAACGCCCTGATCGATGCCGGCCGGCAGGTCGTGGTCGCCTCCGACCGTCCGCCGACCGAGCTGGAGGCCCTGGACGAGCGTGTGCGCTCGCGCCTGGCCGGCGGCCTCGTGGTCGAGATCGGCAGCCTGGACGAGCAGCTGCGCGTCTCGATCCTCTCGGCCCGGCTCGCCCAGGTCCGCGCGGCCCATCCCGGCTTCGAGGTCTCCCAGGCCGTGACGGCTTACGTGGCCCGCGCCATCACCGCCAACGGCCGCGACCTGGAGGGCGCCGTCAACCGCCTGCTGGCGCACGCCACGCTGACCGGCACGGCCGTGACCATGGAGACGGCCGAGACCGCCATCCGCGACCTCGTCAAGAACCGCGAGCCCAAGCGCATCAAGATCGAGGACATCCAGAAGCTGGTGGCCTCCCGCTACAACGTCTCGCGCTCCGACATCCTCTCGGAGCGCCGCACGGCGGCCGTGGTCAAGCCGCGCCAGATCGCGATGTACCTCTCCAAGGTGCTGACGCTGCGCTCCCTGCCCGAGATCGGCCGCCGCTTCGGGGGCCGCGACCACACCACCGTGCTCCACGCCGTGCGCAAGATCGAGAAGCTGATCGGCGAGGACGCGATCCTGGGCGACGAGGTCGAACTCCTGAAGCGCATGCTCCAGGATTGATACCGTGTCCGCTTGATCGAAGCGGACACGGTATCGGCAAGCCCGCGCGGCGCTTGAGCGAAGCCGAAATCCGCGTCGCGAAGCGATCAACCGGATTTCGTATGACGACAGGCCGGCGGCCTCCCGCACGCCTCGCGCCGAGGGGAGGCCGTACATGGCCGGGGCGGCGCTGCTGACCCCCGAACTCTGGATCGAGCCGCTGGGCGCCCTGGTGAAGACCGGCCCCGCGATCGGGCTCATGGCCGTAGCCCTGGCCATCCTCGACGATCGCTAGCCTTTTGCCGGCTCCAAACGGCGCAACCGGCCAGTGTAGGGTCCTATTCGAGAGCTATTGTCGAAGGTCTATATTCCGCCGGATTGTCTCTGCATGACCGGAAGGGTGCAGGCGGACTTCGCGATCCGGTGGCTGCAGCCAAGCTGGAGTTCGCCGAGCCATGACGGAAGAGCGCGAAGCCGATCGCGGACCCGATGCGGCGACCCATGTGGGCGGGCTGCGTCCGCACCCGATTCGTGGAAAGAATCGCCGGAAGAGCCGGGCCAAGCACGCCGCGACTTCCCAGCCGAAGCTGCGGGGCATGCGGTCCGCCAGAGCGAAGCCGTCCGCCGGCATCGCCGGCCCGCAGGTGCCCCCGCCGTCCGCTGCCGCTCCGTTCATCTGTGACCTGACGGTGCCGGAAGCGTCCGAGCCGGCCTGCGCCGACCTGCTGCCGCAGAACCTGCCGCAGCAAGTTGTGCCGTATCCTGAAGACGCCACGCCCGCCGTCGAGGTCGCGGCTATACCGGTGTCGCCCGTCGCGCAGGCGCCAGTTCCCGTTCCGCGTGCGCCGGTCCGGGCCTCCGCAGGCGCGCCGGGCCGCCGGATCGTCGCCGCCGCATCCGTCGCGGCAGCGCTCGCCCTGGTGCTCTGGCGGCCCTTGGCCGATCCGCCGGCCTCGCCCGCGCAGGGCTGGACCGACCCGGTCCGCTCCGCGGCCGCCGCCCGGAGCGCCGGTGCGGAGACGCGCCTCGCCCTCCTGCCGGTCGCGACGATCGATCCGCCCGCCTCCCAGGCCGCGATCCTGCTCCCGCCCGCTGCGGTCGCCGCCCTCCCGCCCGACGCGCGCCTCGCTCCGGTCCTCGCGCCCGGTGCCGCCGAGCGCGTGAGCGCGCGCCCGACGCCCTCGCGTCAGCGGATCGCCGCCCGCGTGGCGCCCTCGAAGCCGGTCGCGCCCGCGCCGGCCGTGCCCGAAGCCGCGGACGAGCCCTACGCGCGGTTCGCGAGCCGGACCCATGCCCCTGGCCGCTATCGCCTGCGCTGGGGCGTCGCGCGCCTGGGGGAGGATTCCAACCAGGACAGCGCCCGCGGGCCGGCCTGGGACTTCGCGGCCCGGGCGGCGGGAGAGTAGGGCGCGATTGCCCTGGACGGATCGTACGCCGTCCCTTGCCTTGGGGGCGTGCCTTCGCCAAGCTGACAGGCCGTGGTCCCACGCGCGGACGCGGCACGGCCTTCTTTCGAGCACCAGAGTTTTTCACGATGAGAGTCACTGTCGAGCGCGCGGCCCTCCTACGGTCGCTCGGCCACGTGCACCGCGTCGTCGAGCGGCGCAACACGATCCCGATCCTGTCGAACGTGCTGCTGCGCGCCACCGAGGCCGGCCTGCAACTGAAGGCGACCGACCTCGACATCGAGGTCACGGAGACCGTGCCGGCCGACGTGTCGGACCCCGGCGCCACCACCGTGCCCGCCCACGTCCTGCACGACATCGTGCGCAAGCTCCCCGACGGCGCGCAGGTCTCCCTGGAGACGGGCGGCGAGTCGGGCCAGATGACGATCCGCTCCGGCCGCTCGCGCTTCGCGCTCGGCGCCCTGCCCGAGGGCGACTTCCCAGATCTCGCCGCCGGCGAACTGCCGCATAGCTTCGAGATCCAGGCCGCCGACCTCAAGCGCCTGATCGACAAGACCCAGTTCGCGATCTCCACGGAGGAGACGCGCTACTACCTCAACGGCATCTACCTGCACACGATCGAGGTCGAGGGCGCCCTGAAGATGCGGGCGGTGGCCACCGACGGCCATCGGCTGGCCCGCGTCGAGATGGACGCGCCCGCCGGCAGCCAGGGCATGCCCGGCATCATCGTGCCCCGCAAGGCGGTGGCCGAGATCCAGAAGCTCGTGGACGACGGCGGCGAGAGCGTCGCCATCGACCTGTCGCCGGCCAAGATCCGCCTGCGCTTTGCCGGCGTGACCCTGATCTCGAAGCTGATCGACGGCACCTTCCCCGACTACCAGCGGGTCATCCCCAGCGGCAACGACAAGCGCCTCACCGTGGAGCGCGAATCCTTCGCGCGTGCCGTCGACCGGGTCTCGACGATCTCGTCCGAGCGCGGCCGGGCGGTGAAGCTCGGCCTGCAGGAGGGGCGCCTGGCGCTCTCCGTCAACAACCCGGATTCGGGCAGCGCCACCGAGGAACTCGACGTGGACTACGAGGCTGCCGGCCTCGATATCGGCTTCAACGCCCGCTACCTCCTCGACATCACCGCCCAGCTCGAGGGCGACACCGCCCTGTTCAAGCTCGCCGATCCGGGCTCGCCGACCCTGATCCAGGACCGCGAGGGCGCACCCGCCCTCTACGTGCTGATGCCGATGCGGGTGTGACGGTCGCATCCGCGCGGCATCGCGGTTAGACTGGCACCGACAAGGTGTCCCCCATGGCAAAGCCCGTCCGTCTCGATCCCGCCCAGGCCGCCTTCGTCGAGGGTCTCGTGGCGGATGGCCGCTATCCCTCCGCGGACGACGCCGTGACGGCGGGGCTCAGGCTCCTGCACGCCCGTGAAGCCCGGCTTTCCGACCTGCGCGAGGCGTGGCGGGAGGGCGTCGAAAGCGGCGACTACGAGCCGGTGGACGCGGTGCTCGACGACCTCACCGACCACTACGCGGCGCGGGCGAAAGCCGGCGCTTGAGACCCGTCGTCATCTCGCGGCGGGCGCGATCGGACCTGCGGGAGATCGCGGACTTCATCGCGGCCGACAACCCGAATCGGGCCGTCAGCTTCGTCGCGGAACTGCGCGGCCGCTGCCTGTCCCTCGCACGGCACCCGATGCAGGGACGCCCCGCACCCGACATCGCCCCGGACGCCCGCATCCTCGTGTTTCGCGCCTACCTCATCCTCCACCGCGTCCACGACGACCCCGTCCTGATCGACCGTGTGATCCATGCCGCCCGCGACCGTGCCCCGCCTTGGCCGCATGAGTGAACCCGACGCGGCCGGCGGTCAGCGCCTCACCCGCCTGATCGCCCGCGACTTCCGCAACCATGCCGACCTCGACCTGCCGCTGGCCCGCCGCTTCGTAGCTTTGGTGGGCGAGAACGGGGCGGGCAAGACCAACCTGCTGGAGGCGATCTCCCTGTTCGCGCCGGGCCGAGGCCTGCGCCGGGCCGAGTTCTCCGCCATGGCCCGCGCCGGGGGCCCGGGGGGCTTTGCCGTCTCCCTGACGCTGGCCCGCGACGGGGCCGAGCATCGCCTCGGCACCGGCTGCGAGCCGCCGGGCTTCGACGGGCGCAGCGCCCGGCTCTGCCGCATCGACGGCGCCGGCATCCCCTCGCCCGTCGCCTTCTCCGAATTCGTGCGCGTGGTCTGGCTGACGCCCGACCTCGACGGCCTGTTCCGGGGCCCTGCGGGCGACCGGCGCCGCTTCCTCGACCGGCTGGTGCTGGCGGTCGACGCCGCCCACGGCAGCCGGGTGGCCGCGATGGAGCGGGCCCTGCGCTCGCGCAACCGCCTGCTGGAGGAGCGGCCGAACGACGGCCGGTGGCTCGACGCGATCGAGCGCGAGGCGGCCGAACTCGGCGTCGCCGTGGCGCTCGCCCGCCGCGAGACCGTGGAGCGCCTCGACCGGCTGATCCACGAGACCCGCGACGACGCTCAGCCCTTCCCCTGGGCCGCCGTGCGGCTGGAGGGCGACCTCGACGACCTCGTCGCGGTCTGGCCGGCGATCGAGGCCGAGGACCGCTTCCGTCTCGCCCTGCGCCAGGGCCGCCACCGGGACCGGGCCGCCGGCCGCACCCTCATCGGTCCCCAGACCACCGACCTCGTGGTCCGTCACGGTCCGAAGGACGTGCCGGCCGGCTCCAGTTCCACCGGCGAGCAGAAGGCCCTGCTGATCGGCCTCGTCCTGGCCCATGCCCGCCTGGTCCAGGCGATGAGCGGCATCGCGCCCCTGATCCTGCTGGACGAGGTCGCCGCCCATCTCGACCCGCGCCGCCGGGCCGGCCTGTTCGACGCCCTGGAGGCGCTCGCCGGCCAGGTCTGGATGACGGGGGCCGACCCGGCCCTGTTTGCAGAGTTGGGCGGGCGGGCGGACCTGATCGGGATCGCGGACGGGCGGGTCGTCGCGCCCTGAGCACGAGGTGTTCAGGGCAGGGCCGGGCGGATGTCCGTGCGCGAGAAGTCGTTGCCGACAAAGAGCAGAGGCAGGTTGCGGGTACGGGCGCAGGCATAGGCGAAGCAGTCGCCCATGTTCAGTTGGGCCGGATGGCCCTGCCCTTTGCCGTATTGCGCGAAGGCGAGCAGCGCGGCGCGGCCGTCGTCGTCCGCGATCGGGACGATCGTGACGCCGGCCTCCGCCAGGAAGCTCTGGACTTCGTTCTCGGCCCGCTCGACCGGAATGTTCTTCTTCCGGCGGATCGCGAGCACGGCCTCGAAGACGGCGAGGGCCGAGGTGACGGGCTCGACCGCTTCCTCCACCCGGCCGGTCAGATCCGCATGTGCCGGTTCTCCCGCCAGGATCGCGACCAGGGCCGAAGCGGCTATGAACATCAGGGTTCGCCGGACAATTCGTCGAAGAACGCTTTGTCCGCCTCCAGGCCGGTGTCGGGATAGCTTGCGATCCGATCCTGGATCGGTTTGATGCGCTCGGCGAGCGACATCGATCCCTCGCGCCGCGCCAACTCGTTCACCAAAGCCAGCCGCACCGCCTCGGTCTTGCTGACGCGTGCCGTCGATGCCAGCTTCTCGGCGAGGCGGTTCACCGCCTCGCTGCGGATGTTCAACGGCATAACGCCTCTCCGTGTGTAGACAGAGAGACGGTAATGTCTACACGGACAGGCCGCAAGCCGGTGTCCTCGTTCACCCCCTCTCGACGTAACGCCAGAGTCCCCATGTCCGTCCGCCTCGACGAGGCCCGCGCCGCGCTCCGAAAAACCTTCGGCTACGACGACTTCCGGCCCGGACAGGCCGAGGTGATCGGCGCCGTGCTCGACGGCGCGGATGTGTTCGCGGTCATGCCCACAGGCTCGGGCAAGTCGATGACCTACCAGTTGCCGGCGCTGATCGAGGACGGCCTTACCCTGGTGGTCTCGCCCCTGATCGCGCTGATGCATGACCAGGTGCAGCAGATGCGCGGCTTCGGGATCGAGGCAGCGACCCTGAACTCCTCCGTTCCGGAGGCCACCTCCCGCGAGACCTGGCGCAAGATCCGCTCGGGCGAGCTGCGCCTGCTCTTCGTCTCGCCCGAGCGCCTGCTGATGGAGGGCTGCATCGAGGCGCTGGGCGGCTCCGGCGTGCGGCGGCTGGCGGTGGACGAGGCCCACTGCGTCTCGCAATGGGGCCACGACTTCCGGCCCGAATACCGGGAGATCGCCCGCGCCCGCGAGGCGCTCGGCAACGTCCAGACCCTGGCGCTGACCGCCACCGCGGATGCGGCCACCCGCGTCGAGATCGCCGAGCGGCTGTTCCCGGCCGGCCGGGACCTGCGGAGCTTCGTCCACTCCTTCGACCGGCCCAACATCCGCCTGACCTTCTCGCCCAAGGACAACCCGACCCGGCAGATCGAGCGCTTCCTCAAGGGCCGCCGGGCCGAGAGCGGCATCATCTACTGCTCGTCCCGCAAGCGCACCGAGCAACTGGCCGAGTCCCTGAAGGGGGACGGCTTCAACGCCCTGCCCTACCATGCCGGCCTCGACCAGGGCACGCGGATGAAGAACCAGGACACCTTCCTGCAGGAGGACGGGGTGGTGATGACGGCGACCGTCGCCTTCGGCATGGGCATCAACAAGCCGGACGTGCGCTTCGTCTGCCACGCGGACATGCCCAACAACGTCGAGGGCTACTACCAGGAGATCGGCCGGGCCGGGCGCGACGGGCTGCCCGCCGACACGCTGACCCTCTACGGCCTGGACGATATGGCGCTGCGCCGCCGCCAGATCGACGAGAAGGAGGTGCCCGACGAGCGCCGGCGGGTCGAGCGCCGGAAGCTCGAGGCGATGATTGCGCTCTGCGAGGGCGCCACCTGCCGCCGCCAGTCGCTGCTGGGCTACTTTGGCGAGGCGAGCCAGCCATGCGGCCGCTGCGACCTCTGCCGCGGCGGCGTCACGCTGATCGACGGAACCGTGGCGGCCCAGAAGATCCTGTCGGCGATCGTGCGCACCGGCCAGCGCTTCGGCGCGGCCTATGTCTGCGACGTGGTGCATGGCAAGGAAAGCGAGCAGATCCGCCGCAACGGCCACGGCCAGCTCAAGACCTTCGGGGTCGGGGCCGACAAGCCGGTGGCGGCGTGGCGGGCGATCCTGCGCCAGCTCTTCGCCGCCGGGGCGGTCGCCGAGAACACCGACGGCTACGGCGGCCTGACCATGACCGAGAAGGGCGAGGCGATCCTGTTCGGGCGCGAGCCCGTGCAGCTCCGCCCCGACCCGGAACCGAAGGCCGAGACCCGCGAGCGCCGCCGCGGCCCGGCCGCCCGCGAGGACGGGGCGCTGGCGCTCAGCGAGGCCGACGAAGCCCTGTTCCAGCACCTGCGGGGCCTGCGCGCCACGATCGCCCGCTCCGAGAGCATCGCCGCCTTCATGGTCTTCCCGGACCGGACCCTGATCGAGATGGCCAAGGGCAAGCCCGTGGACCTCTGGGCGCTGCGCTCGGTCCACGGGGTCGGCGAGCGCAAGCGCGAGGCCTACGGCGAGCGCTTCGTCGCGGCCATCGCCGAGTTCCTGGCCCATCCCCCGGCCGCCTGAAGGGCTGCGAATTTTTCCTCGTCTGTGTCCCGGCCCGTCGTGTAGGGGGAAAAATCCCCGCCGCCACCGCGCGAGAACCGGACGGTCCCGCCATCTCGAACCACAGCGACACGGGTCGGCGCGAGTTCGCCGAACCCGCATCCCGACAGGTCTTCTACCTGCCCGGCTTCGATCCGCGCGAGCCCGAGACCTATTGGGGCCTGTTCCGGCGCGAGAGCCGGCTGACGGCCGGGCGCCGCGGCCTCGCGATCGCGGTCGGCGATTGCGCGCGCGCGGCCGACGGGATCAGCCTCGACTGGACGGTCGAGACGCCGGGCATGCGCACCCGCTACAGCCTGCTGCGCTGGGACGACGTGGTGCGCGCCCGCTTCCCCCGCCCCGAGTGGCGGCGCCTGAGGGACGTGCCGGCCCTGCTGATGCGGCTGCGGCGCTCGGGCTACCAGCGGGCCCTGCGCAAGGAGGCCCGGCGCTTCGCCACAATCATCGTCGGGGTGCACCGGATCTACCTCGCCTTCGCGGCCCTGAGCCTCGCCCTGGCGCTCGTTGCCGCCCTCCTGGCGCCGGCCCCGCTTGTCCCCTGGTCCCTGCTGGCCGTGGCGCCAGTTGCCTACGCCATCCTCGCCCTCCTGATGCGCCTGACGCGGGGAAAGCCCCTCTACGTCGCCCACCTCGTGGACGACACCGCCTTCACCCACGACCACGCCGCCGGCCGCGAGGCGACGATGCCCGACCGCCTGGCCGCCTTCGCCGCGCGCATCCGCGCCACGGAGGGGACGGCCGACGAGATCGTGGTGATCGGCCATTCCTCGTCGAGCTTCCTCGGGGCGCAGGTGCTGGACCTCGTGCTCGCGACGGACCCCGGATTCGGCGGCCGCGGCACGCCGGTCTCCTTCGTGACGCTCGGCAGCGTCATCCCCTGGATCGCCCTCGACCCGGAAGCCGCGGGGGTGCGCGGGGCCCTCGAACGGGTGGCTGCGGCCAAGACGATCGGCTGGCTCGACATCCGCGCCTCCTGGGACTGGCTCTCGATCCACCTGCGCGATCCGCTCACCGCATCGGGCATCCCCTCGCCGGGGCCGGACCGGCCGGCGGTGATGCGGGTGCGGATCGAGGACCTGATCGAGCCGGCCACCATCGCCCGGCGGCGCTGGAACCTGTTCCGGATGCACTTCCAGCTCCTGATGTCCAGCCGGAACCCGCAAGCCTTCGACTACATCGCCTTCGTCTCCGGGCCGGAGCCGGTCCACGCCGTCATCGAGCGCTGCCGTCGGGAGCCGGCGCGCGCGCGGTGCCGTGACGGACACGATGTCGTTTGAATCCATCATGCACCGAGCCGAAATGTTGCTAGTCTAGGCGCTTCCGCTCTAGAGCCTTGACGCCCGCCGGCCCGGCGCCGGTCCACGGGACGCCGTGGCGGGCGGGGCGGATTTTCATCGAGACCCATTGCATGTTCCGCAACGACGTTCCGATCACCCCCGAACTGGTGCGCCAGCACGGTCTCACGCCGGAGGAATACGACCGCTTCCGCGGCTTGATCGGGCGCGACCCGACGCTGACCGAACTCGGCATCGTCTCGGCGATGTGGAACGAGCACTGCTCGTACAAGTCATCGCGCAAGCACCTGCGCGGGTTGCCGACCACGGGGCCTTGCGTGATCCAGGGGCCGGGGGAGAACGCGGGCGTCATCGACATCGGCGACGGGCTGGCCTGCGTCTTCAAGATGGAGAGCCACAACCACCCGAGCTTCATCGAGCCCTACCAGGGCGCGGGCACCGGCGTCGGCGGCATCCTGCGCGACGTCTTCACCATGGGCGCGCGGCCGATCGCGGCCCTGAACGCGCTGCGCTTCGGCTCGCCGGACCATCCCCGCACCCGCCACCTCGTCTCCGGGGTGGTGGCCGGCATCGGCGGCTACGGCAACTCCTTCGGCGTGCCGACGGTGGGCGGGGCGGTGGGCTTCCATCCCCGCTACGACGGCAACATCCTGGTCAACGCCATGGCGGTGGGCCTCGCGCGCGCCGACGCGATCTTCTACGCGGCG
The DNA here is from genome assembly GCF_022179685.1 of Methylobacterium trifolii. Taxonomy (GTDB): domain Bacteria; phylum Pseudomonadota; class Alphaproteobacteria; order Rhizobiales; family Beijerinckiaceae; genus Methylobacterium; species Methylobacterium trifolii. Next base: position 4,940 of record NZ_BPRB01000082.1, on the reverse strand, counting down.
GCCTCGGGCGTGGGCAACCCGATCGTCTACCTCGGCTCCAAGACCGGCCGCGACGGCATCCACGGCGCCACCATGGCATCGGCCGAGTTCGACGCCGATTCCGAGGCCAAGCGCCCGACCGTCCAGGTCGGCGACCCCTTCGCGGAAAAGCTCCTGCTGGAGGCCTGCCTCGAACTGATGGCCTCGGGCGCCGTCATCGCGATCCAGGACATGGGCGCGGCGGGGCTCACCTGCTCGGCCGTTGAGATGGGCGCCAAGGGCGACCTCGGGGTGGAGCTCGACATCGAGAAGGTGCCGGCCCGCGAGCCCGGCATGACGCCTTACGAGATGATGCTCTCCGAAAGCCAGGAGCGCATGCTGATGGTGCTCAGGCCCGGCATGGAGGCGGAAGCCGAGGCGATCTTCGTGAAGTGGGGCCTCGACTTCGCGGTGATCGGCAAGACCACCGACACCCTGCGCTTCGTGGTCAAGTGGCACGGCGAGACGGTGGCCGACCTGCCGATCAAGGAACTCGGCGACGAGGCCCCCCTCTACGACCGGCCCCACATCGCCAACACCCACCTGCCGGTGATCCGGCCCGGCGACGTGCCGGCACCCGCCTCCCTGGCGGATGCCCTCAAGCGCCTCGTCGGCTCGCCGGAGCTGTGCTCGAAGCGCTGGGTCTACGAGCAGTACGACCACTTCATCGGCGGCAACACCGTCCAGAAGCCCGGCGGGGACGCGGCGATCGTGCGCGTCGAGGACGGGCCGAAGGGTCTGGCGCTCACCGCCGACGTGACGCCGCGCTACTGCGAGGCCGACCCGGTCGAGGGCGGCCGGCAGGCCGTGGCGGAGGCCTGGCGCAACATCACCGCCGTCGGGGGCAGGCCCTTGGCGATCACCGACAACCTCAACTTCGGCAACCCGGAGAAGCCGGAGGTGATGGGCCAGCTCGTCGGCTGCCTCCAGGGCATCGGCGAGGCCTGCCGGGCGCTCGACTTCCCCGTCGTCTCCGGCAACGTCTCCCTCTACAACGAGACCAACGGCGTCGGCATCCTGCCCACCCCCACCATCGGCGGCGTCGGCGTGCTGGACGACGTGGGCCGCCACGCCACGCTCGGCCTGAAGCGGGCGGGCGACGTGCTGGTGCTGGTGGGCGCGGGCGAAGGCTGGCTCGGCCAATCGATCTACCTCGCGGTGATCGAGGGCCGCGAGGAGGGCGCGCCGCCCCCCGTCGATCTCTCGATCGAGCGCCGCAACGGCGACTTCGTGCGCGGGCTGATCCAGTCCGGCCTCGCCGACACGGTCCACGACCTCTCGGACGGCGGGCTGGCCGTGGCGCTGGCCGAGATGGCGATGGCCGGCAACGTCGGGGCGACGCTGCCCGAGGTGCCGGTGGACCTGCCCGCCCACGCCTACCTCTTCGGCGAGGACCAGGGCCGCTACCTCCTGGCCGTCGAGGCGGAGACGGCTGCCGACATCCTCTACAGCGCCTCGGCGCAGGGGATCGATGCGGTCGTCGTCGGCGTCGCGGAGGGCGAGCGTTTGACCCTGCCGGGGGGGCAGAGCATATCGGTCGCCGACCTGCGGGCGGCCCACGAGGGCTGGCTCCCCGCCTACATGGCAAGCCTGCCGGCCGCCGCCTGATTCGGACCGAGGACGAGAACAGATGCCGATGGATGCGCGCGAGATCGAGGCGATGATCCGGCAGGCCCTGCCGGACGCGCAGGTCGAGATCAAGGATCTGGCCGGCGACGGGGACCATTACGCCGCCACCGTCCTGTCGGCGGCCTTCAAGGGCAAGACCCGCGTGGCCCAGCACCAGATGGTCTACGGCGCGCTCCAGGGGCGGATGGGGGGCGTGCTCCACGCCCTTGCGCTGACGACCGGGCTCCCGCAGGATTGAGCCTACTCGCCAAGAGCTTTCCGCTCGCCAAGAGTCTTCCGATGGATCGGGCAAGCCTCTACGACGACGATATCGTGACCTGGTCCGAGGAGCAGGCGGCGGCCGTGCGGGCGCTCGGCGCCCGGCCTGACCTCTCGAACGCGCTCGACTGGGAGAACGTCGCGGAGGAGATCGAGAGCTTGGGACGATCCCACATCCAGGCTGTCGAGAGTCTGCTGCTGCAGGTCATGACTCATTTGATCAAGCGCGTGTCGGCACCGGGTTCACCCTCGATCCGGCATTGGCGCGCCGAGATCCTGACGTTCCAGACATCGGCGCTCGGTCACTTCAGCCGGTCGATGCGACAGCGCATCGATCTCGACAAGATGTGGTCCACCGCGATCAGGATCGCTGGGGCCGAACTGATCGCCTACGGCAACGCGCTCCTGCCCAACCTGCCCAGCCGATGCCCATTGCGCCTGGATGACCTCGTCGCCGATCCATTCGAGGTCGATGCGGTGCTTCAGACGATTGCCGAGGCGACCATCACGCGGTGAACCGCCGTGGACGGACGCCGTCTGTTCCGGTCTTGAAAATCCATTCCGTCGTCAACACCCTGTGTACGAGCATGAGGACGAACAGATGACCGACGCACACGCAGCCATCGAGAGCGAGATCAAGTCCCAGGACGTGGTGGTGTTCATGAAGGGCACGCCGCAGATGCCGCAATGCGGCTTCTCTGGGCAGGTGGTGCAGATCCTCAACTACCTCGGCGTGCCCTACAAGGGCGTCAACGTCCTGGCCGACCAGGGCATCCGCGAGGGCATCAAGGCCTATTCCAACTGGCCGACCATCCCGCAGATCTACGTGAAGGGCGAGTTCGTCGGCGGCTGCGACATCACCCGCGAGATGTTCCAGTCGGGCGAACTGCAGACCTTCCTGGCCGAGAAGGGCGTCCCGCTGAAGACCGCCGCCGCCTGACCGTTTCAGGCTCCGGACGACGAGAGGGCGCCGCGGGCGCCCTTTTTCGTACCTGCGCCTGACACCATTCCCGCGCCCCGGCGCTTGCCCCGGACGAGGAACCGTCACGGGCGATCACACATGCGCGACGTCATCATCGTGGGCGGCGGCCCTGCCGGCCTGAACGCGGCGCTGATCCTCGGGCGCTGCCGCCGCGACGTACTCCTGTGCGACAAGGGCGAGCCAAGGAACGCCGCGGCCCCCCTGACCTGGGGCTTGTTCACCCGCGACGGCACGCCGCCCTTCGAACTGCGCGCGCGGGCCGAGGCCGACCTCGATCGTTACGATACCGTCGAGCGGCGCGGGGTCGAGGTGGTCGGCGCCTGCCGGACCGGGGACGCCTTCGCGGTCGACCTCTCAGACGGGACGCAGGAGCGGGCCCGCCGCCTGATCCTCGCCACCGGCCTGCACCAGGACCTGCCCGCGATCGATGGCTTCGCCCGGTTCTGGGGAACGGGCGTGCATACCTGCCCCTATTGCGACGGCTACGAGGCCCGTGACCGGCCGGTGGCCGTCTACGCCCATGGGCCGGGCGCCAAGGGCATCGCCCTGGAGATGACGGCCTGGAGCCGCGACGTGAGCCTGTGCACGGACGGGCGGCCGACCGACCTCGACGCGGAGGCGCGCGACCGCCTCTCCCGCAACGGCGTGCGCGTGGTGGAGACGCGGATCGCCCGCCTCGACGGCACGGACGACGGACCCACGCACCTCGTCCTCGCGGACGGCACCCGCCTGCCCTGCCGCGCCGTCTTCCTGATGCCGGAGGGCTGCCGGCCCTCCGACCTGATCCGGTCCCTGGGCTGCGACCTGACGGACGCGGGTGTGGTGCCCACCCGCGACTACGAGCGGACCAACGTGCCGGGCCTGTTCGTGGCGGGGGACGCCTCGCGGCGAGTCCAGTTCGCCGTGGTCGCCGCCGCCGAGGGAGCGATGGCGGCGTTTGCCGTCAACACCGAACTGCTGCGCGAGGATACGCGTTGAGACGGGTCGGCGCGCCCACTGGGAGGCCCCTCCCCGTACAACCGGTCTGCGCGAGCGCGACGCCGAGGACCGCCCGATCCTCGGCCACGTCTTCGCGGTCGAGAGCGAAATCCGCGGCCTTGCGGGTGATGCCTTCACGATCCGCGGACCCCGGAATACTGTCGGTGGCCCGGCCCGCACGAAGCCTTGAGCGTGGTCGTAGCGGGGATTCAAACACTTCGAGGTTGCGCTGCGTAGTCTGGAGGGCTGCCGGCGGGGCAAGTCCACGTGCGAATTCGCACCGCTGCCCAGCCACCGCAATGCAATGGTTAAAAAACAGTTCCGGGGCAAAAACTTTCGGAACTTGTTCAGGTTGTCCCCGTTACCCCCATAAGGCCCAGGTTCGTGGGCCGGCGGCGCACCCCGCCGCAACCTTGCTAGGCCGGCCATGCCCGTCTTCGAAGCCACAAATCTGGACAGCGAGTTCGAGGGCTTGGCCTTCCTCGCAGCCATACTCCACCCCACCGTCGCCGCCCGCACGCGGGCCCTGACGCACGGCCGCCAGCGCGCCGAGCGCGCGGCACTGCTGGCCGATCCGATGACGATCGAGCCGCGGTTTCCCGTAAGCGTGGACGCGCTGACGCCCGTCGCCGTCCCGACGAACTGATCCGTCCGCCCGTAGCGCCCTACCAGGGCTGCGACGTGACGATGCCGGCGCGCGTCACCACGACCCATTCGCGGCCCCGGCGCTCGACGGCATCCACGCGCCCGACGCCCGGAATCACGTCGCCAGCACCGACCTCGACGAGGCGACGGCGGCGATCCTCCAGCATCGCCGTCCCGTCGTAGACATCGCGCACGGCCCAGGACTCGATCACCGGAGGTTTGGCGGCTTTCGCGTCGGCGATGCTGCCGGTCTGCGTCGGTTCCGGCTTGGACGGCTCGGGCTTGACGGCCGCGACCGGCGCCGGAGCGGCCGGCCGCTTCTCGGCCTGGGCAGCCAGCGCCGCCACCCGTGCCCCCTGCTCGCGCTCGGCCTGCTCGACGCGCTCGCTCAGGGCGGCGAACTTCGCGGCCAGCGCCTGCTCCATCTTGC
>NZ_BPRB01000081.1 GCF_022179685.1 Methylobacterium trifolii | reverse complement strand
ACCTGCACCGCTGGTACGTCATGCGCTTCATGCGCCTGCGCCAGACGGCGTTCCGCGATCCGCGCTCCTACTTCCGGAAATACGCCGAGGTGCCCGAGGCCGAGGCGTTGGCCATCGCCGACCGGCTCTGGACCACGATCAACCACCCAGGAAACGTCGCAGCGTCGACGAGGTCACGAAGAAATCAGCCGACGAGGATGATGCGGCAGTCGTTGACATTGGTGCGGGTGGGGCCGGGCTGCGCCGTGCTCGGCGCCGCGCTCCTCGGCGCGGGGCCGAGCACGGCGCAGCCCAGGAAACGTCGCAGCGTCGACGAGGTCACGAAGAAATCAGCCGACGAGGATGATGCGGCAGTCGTTGACATTGGTGCGGGTGGGGCCGGGCTGAACGAGGTCGCCGATCGCGTCGAAGAAGCGGGTCGAGTCGTTGTCGGCCAGCATCGCGGCCGGATCGAGGCCAGCGGTCCGGGCGCGTTCCAGAGTCGTCGGGTCGACGAGGCCGCCTGCCGGATCGGTGGCCTCGCCGCGCCCGCCGTCGGTGCCGTCCGTATCGGCGGCGATGCCGCTGATGCCGGGCTCGGCGGCGAGCGCGATGGCGAGCGCCAGGGCGTATTCCTGGTTGGGACCGCCATGGCCCTCGCCGCGGATGGTCACGGTGAACTCGCCGCCGGAGATCAGCGCCACCTTGCGGCCGGCGGCCTTCATCTCGAGGGCGAGGGCCGCATGCTCGGCGGCGACCTCGCGGGCCTCGCCTTCGAGGTCGGAGCCGAGCATCACGGGCTCGTAGCCGGCCGCGCGCGCGGCACTGGCTGCGGCCTCCAGGGCGTCGACGGGGCGCGCGATGATGCGGTAGGCGGAGCGGGCGAAGGCGGGGTCGCCGGCCTTCGGGGTCTCGTTGGCCGGATCGTTCAGGAGCCGGAGCGCGGCCTCGGGCAGCGGGATGCCCCGGCGCTCGCAGATCGCGCGGGCCTCGGCGAGCGTCGAGGGGTCCGGAACGGTCGGGCCGGAGGCGATGACGGCCGGATCGTCGAACGGCACGTCGGAGATCGCCAGCGTCAGGATCGAGCGGGCGTTGCGGGCGGCCATCGCCAGCCGGCCGCCCTTGATCCGCGAGAGGTGCTTGCGCACGGTGTTGATCTCGCCGATCGGCGCGCCCGAGCGCAGCATCGCGCGGGTGATCGCCTGCTTCTCGGACAGGGTGAGGTCGCCGGCAGGCGCGATCCAGTTCGCGGAGCCGCCGCCGGAGAGCAGCACCAGCACCTCGTCGTCGAGGCCCGCCCCGGAGGCCAGGGCCAGGGCCTCCTTCGTCGCGGCGATGCCGGCCTCGTCGGGCACCGGGTGCCCGGCCTCGACCATGCGGATGCCCGGCGCCTCCTGCCCGTAGCCGTGGCGGGCCACGGCGAGGCCGACGATGCGGTCGTCGCCGAGACCGTGCTCCTGGCGGTAGAAATCGCTCGCCACCGCGGCCATGCTGCCTCCGGCCTTGCCGGCCCCGAGGATGATCAGGCGCCCAGGCGTCGGCGGCGGCAGGTGCGCGCGCAGGCACTTCTCGGGGTGGACGGCGGCGATGGCCGCGTCGAGGAAGCCGCCGAGCAGGGCGCGCTGGGTCCGAACGGCCGGATCGGTGGGGGCTGTCATGGGGGCTCCTCGCGCGTCGTTTCCTCTCGTGCGGTCCTCGCCTGCGTGAACGCAGGTGACGGGCCCGTTTCTTGCCGTGAGCGCACGATCCTTGATACGTGCTCTGCCCGAGCACCGGCTCGTCGGCAAGGGGCCTTCCACAGGGGCGTCGGCCCACGACCGAACCCGACTCGACGAGCGCGAAACGAACCGGACCCGTGATCTCCAGCCAGCGTATCGAATCCTCCGAGCCCCACCCCGTCGAGGCGATGGCCGGCGATCCAGCCTGCGGGCTGATCCTCGTGTGCGACCACGCCTCGAACCACGTGCCGGAGGACATCGTCCTCGGCGTCGGCGCGGCGGAGTTTTCCCGCCACATCGCCTACGACATCGGCGCGGCCGGCGTGACACGGGGGCTCGCCGCATCGCTGGGAGCACCCGCGATCCTCACCCGGTTCTCGCGACTGATCATCGACCCGAACCGGGGACGGGACGATCCGACCCTGGTGATGCGGCTCTCGGACGGCGCCGTCGTCCCCGGCAACGCCCGCATCGACGAGGCCGGCAAGCTGGCGCGGATCAGGCGCTTCTACGAGCCCTTCGACCGGGCGATCGATGCGGCGGTGGCGCAGGCCGAGGCCGCCGGCCGGACGCCGATGATCCTGACGATGCACAGCTTCACGCCCTACTGGCGCGGGCAGGCCCGGCCCTGGCAGGTCGGCATCCTCTACGACCGGGACGAGCGCCTGAGCGCGCCGCTGATCGCCGGCCTGCGGGACGATCCGGCCGGGCTCACGGTCGGGGACAACGAGCCCTACGGCGGGGGCCTGCCGGGAGACACCATCGACCGCCACGCCACCATGCGCGGGCTGGCCAACGCCCTGGTGGAGATCCGCCAGGACCTGATCGCGGGAGAGGCGGGGCAGGCCGAGTGGGCCGCGCGCTTCGCCCGGCTCCTGCGCCCTCTCATGGACGCGCGCGCTTGACTCGAACGGCGCCCGCGACGACCTGAGGCGATCCTCAAGGACACCGCGCGGGGCTTTCGATGACCGAGATCGATCAGACGACGCAGACCGAACTGGAGGCGGCCGTCTTCCGCCGCCTCGTGTCGCATCTGAGCGCACGCAGCGACGTACAGAACATCGACCTGATGAACCTGGCCGGCTTCTGCCGCAACTGCCTGTCGAACTGGCTCAAGGATGCCGCCGACGCGCGCGGTCTCGACATCTCCAAGGACGAGAGCCGCGAGCGCATCTACGGCATGCCGTTCTCCGAATGGAAGGCCCAGTACCAGACGGAGGCGAGCCCCGAGCAGCAGGCCGCCTTCGCCAAGGCGCAGGCCGAACCGCACTGACCCCCTGAGACCGGATAAGCTCCCGGTAAGGATGCTCGGCTAGCTACCGGGTCAGGGCCGCCGCCGGCGGCGGCCGCGCCCCAGGCACCGACGAGGGAACTTCCATGAACGCGCATGCCATGCCCAAGACCGGCGACGTCTCATCCTCCGAGGGCGTGGCCGCCGACGAATTGCGCCAGTTCATCGAGCGGATCGAGCGGCTGGAGGAGGAGAAGGCCGGCCTCCAGGGCGACATCAAGGACGTGATGGCCGAGCTGAAGGGACGGGGCTTCGACGTGAAGGCGGTCCGCACCATCCTGCGCCTGCGCAAGAAGGATCATGCCGAGCGCCAGGAGGAGGAGGCGATCCTCGACCTCTACATGCAGGCCCTGGGCATGCACATCTGAGGTGATCCCAGCGGTGCCCCGTCGGCGGATCGCCGCGAGCCCATCGGGCACCGCCGGGGTGGTACACAACCGCACGAGCGTCCCGAAAACGGCAATGGGCGGCGGCGTCGTTAACGCCCCCCATAGGTTTAGCCTGGACGATGCCGTTCCATGGAGCGTTCATCCCTCAGCAAGGTCGGCGGCGAGTTCCTGTGTCCCGAGCACGAGGCCGCATTCCGCGCGGCCCGGCTTCCGGAGACCATGCGCCATGCCAGGCTGCTCTTCCTCCTCTCGGCGGGGTTGAACTTCCTGTTCCTGGCGAGCGACTGGCGCTTCCATGGGCAACCGCATTTCTACTGTGCAGTCCCGGCGCGCAGCTTCCTCGTCGCCTTCTCGCTGCTCTGCCTGTGGCTCGCACCGGGTCGCCGGAGCTTCCCGGCCCTCCAGCGGCTCCTGCTGGTCTGGCAGGCGGTGGCCGCGATCTGCGTGGCGATCCTCGTCACCTCGCGGTCGGACATCGCCCTGTTCGTGCTGCTGCTGCTGCCGGCGATCTTCCAGCTCGTGCTGCCGACGAGCTTCCGCTGGACGCTGATCGCCGGAATCGGCACCTCCGGCCTGCTGACGGCGAGCTACTTGCTGCCGCCTCCGTTCTCCGGCACCGCCCTCGGGCTCGTCCTGGCCGTCGTGATCGAGAACGTGGCCCTCCTCCTGGTGGTGATCCGCTCCAACCGCCTGCGGCGCCTCGAATGGTCGGCGGTCCGCGCCCACCAGCGCGCCAACGACGAACTCGACCGGAGCCAGCGCCTGTTCGAGACCCTGTTCCGGGCCGTGCCGATCCCCGTGGTCGTCTCGACGATCCCGGAGGGGCGTTTCAGCGGCATGAACGATGCCGCCCTTCGCATGTTCGGGCTCGGCGGCATCGAGCAGGCCCAGGCGCTCAGCACCCGCGACCTGATGCCGGCGTGCCACCGCCGCCGCCTCCAGGCCGATATCGACCGCAACGTCGCGATCCGCGACGTCGAGGTCAGCATCACGACGGTGGACGGACAGAGCCGCGACACCCTGATCTCGGCAGAGGCCCTGAACATCGGCGGCGAGTCGATCCTGATCTCCAGCCTCGTCGACATCACAGACCGCAAGGCAGCGGAAGGGGCCATCCGGATGGCCGCCCATCACGACGCCCTGACCGGCCTGCCCAACCGCAGCCTGTTCCAGGCCACCATCGACGCGGACATCGCGGTGGCGGCGCGGACGGGAGGCCGGGTCGGCCTGATCCTGCTCGACCTCGACGACTTCAAGGGCGTCAACGACACCCTCGGCCACGCCGCGGGCGACGCGCTGCTCCAGACGGTGGCGCAGCGCCTGTCGGCCATCGCGGAACCGGGCGACCTCGTGGCGCGCCTCGGCGGCGACGAGTTCGTGGTGATCTGCGCCTGCGACACACTGCCCGGCCAGCCCACCCGGCGCATCAACCAGGCCGCGGCCGCGATCCTCGAAGGCCTGAACCCGAGCGTCGCGCTCGCCGGGCGCATCGTCTCGCCCCGCGCCAGCCTCGGCATCGTGCTCTTTCCCGACCACGCTGACAATTCCGCCGACCTGCTCACCAACGCGGACCTCGCCCTCTACGCGGCCAAGGCGGCGGGCCGGAACCAGGCGGCCATGTTCCAGCCCGCGATGCGTGCGCGGATCGAGGAGCGGGTGACGGTCGCGCGCGAGATGCGCCTCGCCCTGGAGCGGGGGCGGATCGTGCCCTACTACCAGCCGAAGGTCTGCTTCGAATCGGGCCGGGTCGTCGGGTTCGAGGCGCTCGCCCGCTGGCGGCATCCGGAGCGGGGCGTACTCGGACCGGCCGCCTTCGCCACGGCCTTCGACGACCACGAGGTCGGCGCCGCGATCGGGGCCAGCCTCGCCACACAGGTCGCCCGCGACGTCGGCACCTGGATCGCGGACGGCCTCGATCCGGGCCGCGTCTTCATCAACCTGTCGACGGCGCAGTTCACGGAGCGGGACTTTCCCGACAGCCTGCTGGCGATCTTCGACGCGGCCGGCGTGCCGCGCGCCCGCTTCGGCGTCGAGGTCACCGAGACGGTGCTGCTGGGCGGCCGTTGCGACCGGGTCTCGGAGGTGCTCGACCGGCTGCACGCGGCCGGCGTGCGGGTGGCGCTGGACGATTTCGGGACCGGCTACGCCTCCCTCACCCACCTCAAGCGGTTCCCGGTGGACGAGATCAAGGTCGACCGCAGCTTCGTGGCCGACGTGATCCAGGATGCCAACGATGCGGCGATCGTCACCGCGGTACTGCAACTCGGCCGCAGCCTCGGCCTCGACGTGACCGCGGAGGGCGTCGAGACCGCCGAGCAGGTGGCCTTCCTCCAGGCGGCGGGCTGCAGCTACGCCCAGGGCTACCTCTACGCGCGGCCGAGCCCGGCCGCCGACGTGCCGGGGATGCTGGCCGAGACGGCAGCGCCCCGGCGGGTGGCCGCCGCCTAGGACCGGACCGGGAGCCCGGACGCCGTCAGTCGAGCCTGTCCAGCGCCTGGTCGATGTCGGCGATGAGGTCCTCGACGTTCTCCAGCCCGATCGAGAGGCGCACCGTCTCCGGGCCGACGCAGGCCGCCGCCTTCTCCCCCTCGGGAAGCTGCCGGTGGGTGGTGGAGGACGGGTGGATCGCCAGCGACTTGATCTCGCCGATGTTCACGAGGTGCGAGATCAGGTCCAGGCCGGTGATGAAGCGTAACGCTGCCGGCTCTCCGCCTTTCAAGGCGAAGGTGAAGATCGCGCCGGGCCCCTGCGGCACGTAGCGGCGGGCCATGGCCTCGCCCGGCTGTCCGGGCAGGCCCGGATAGCTCACCCAGGCCACCTTCGGATGGTCCTTGAGGTGGGCGGCGACCGCGCGGGCGTTGGCGCAGTGGCGCTCCATGCGTAGCGGCAGGGTCTCGATGCCGGTGAGCGTCAGGAAGGCGTTCATCGGCGACAGGCCGGGGCCGAGGTCGCGCAGGCCGAACAGGCGGCAGGCCACCGCGAACGGCGTGTCGGGGAAGCGCTCGGTGATGACGAGTCCGTCGTAGTCGGGCCAGGGGGCGCTGATCAGGTTGTAGTGGTCGGTGCGCGCCCAGTCAAACCGGCCGGCATCGCAGATCACGCCGCCGATGGTCTGGCCGGAGCCGCCCAGGAACTTCGAGGTGGAATGCACCACGATGTCGGCGCCGTACTCGATCGGCCGGATCAGGGCCGGGGAGGCGAGCGTGTTGTCCACGACGAGCGGCAGGCCGTGGCGCTTAGCGACCGCGGCGATGCCGGCGAGGTCCATCACGGCCGCGCACGGGTTGACGATCGACTCGCAGACGATGGCGCGGGTCCGCGGCGTGATCGCCGCCTCGAAATCCTCCGGCGTCAGCCCCTTGGCGAATTGCGGCTTGAGGTCGTAGCGGCCGTCCAGGCGCCGCATCAGGCCGAGCGACCCGCCGAACAGGCGCGGCGAGGCGACGTAGGCGTCCCCACTCTTCATCAGCGTCAAGAGGACGAGGAGCACCGCCGACTGGCCGGAGGAGACCGCGACCGCGGCCTTGGCGCCTTCCAACGCGGCCACCCGCCGCTCCAGGGCGGCGACCGTCGGGTTCGAGCCGCGCGAGTAGGAGAACCCGGTGCGGCGCATGTTGAAGATGTCGGCGGCCTGCTCGGTGGACTCGAACACGAAGCCGTTGGTGAAGTAGATCGGCTGCACCCGCGCGCCGGTGGCCGGGTCCGGGGCGGCGCCGGCATGGATCGCCTGCGTCGCGAAGCGCGGGGTACGGGTGTCGTCTGCCATCGTGCTGGACCTGTCCTGCGCCGTCCCCTGTCGGCGTCGGCTGCTGCCGAAAGCCGGCGTCTGCGTCTCGGGCTTGAGCCCCCGGTCAGGCGGCGCGGCTGATGAAGGCGCGCAGGGTCCGCACCAGGGTGGTCGGCTCGTAGGGCTTCGGGATGAAGCGGGCGCCGTCGGGCATGTCGTGCGGGCCGGGGGTGCCCATGCCGGAGACCACGAGGACGGGAATCGCCGGCCAGCGATGGGCCACGAGGCGGGCCAGCGCGAAGCCGTCCATCGAGCCCTGGGGCATGTCCACGTCGGTCATCATGACGCCGACGTCGTCGCGGTTCTCCAGGACCTTCAGGGCCTTGTCCGCGTGGCTGGCCTCCAGCACCGTGAAGCCCGCATCCGCCAGGGTGTCGGAGGCCTCCATCAGCAGGAGGCCATCGTCTTCGACCAGGAGTACGACGGGCAACTCGGAGGGGCTGTCTGGCATCGGGCCTGCGGACTCTGTCTCGTACCGGAAGCACCGGGGCCTATTCCGCGTGCCGACCCCCGTCAAGGAGCGCGGCGCGGGGGGGAGGCTCGCGCCGCGCGACGGCCGGGGTTCTAGGGGCGCGGAGCCAGCAGGATCACGGCAGCGCCCGCAAGACAGATCGCCGCGCCCGTCAGGTCCCAACGGTCGGGCCTCTGCCCCTCCGCGAGCCAGAGCCAGCCGAGGGAGGCCGCGACGTAGACGCCGCCGTAGGCCGCATAGGCGCGGCCGGCCGCGTCGGATTCGACGCGGGTGAGCAGGACCGCGAACAGGACCAGGGCGAGGCTGCCCGGCACCAGCCAGAGGGGCGAGCGGCCGAGCCGGAGCCAGGCCCAGAAGGCGTAGCAGCCGCCGATCTCGGCGAGCGCCGCGGCGGCGTAGAACGAAAACGTGCGCATCGCCGTCCCGTCCCATATCGATGCGCGCGGGCCAAGCGCCGTCGTCCCCGCGCGGATCACCGCCGGGGGCATGGCCCAAACACATAAGGTCCGGACAGGGGACGCGGGACGCCGCGGAACCTGAACGAAGCTTCAAGAACGGTTCCCCGGCGTCCCACGGCGTCGGCCCCGTTGGGGGTCGATGCCGCATTCACGTCGCGGTGTTCTCTAGC
>NZ_BPRB01000080.1 GCF_022179685.1 Methylobacterium trifolii | reverse complement strand
TCGAGATGCCGTCGAGGAGACCGGTCAGAGTCGCGGAACGATCGTTCAGGGAGGAGGCGGTGAAGAAGTTCACCGGGTTGTCGAGGGCGCTCGCGACCTTCTTGCCGGTCGAGAGGTGGTTCTGGGTGGTAGCCTGAAGGTTCGCCGTGTCCTGCAGCGAGAGCAGGCTGGAGCGGATCGAGGAACTGAGGGTGATGTCGCTGGCCATGTCGGCTTCCAATCCCGCGCGTGCGTTGCGAAGCCGACGTCACGCCAATTCTGCGCCGTCCGCATTCTCCTGACGGACACAATCGGGCCGACGTGGTTAACAAGCCGTGTTCGCGGCGGCGACGCCTTGCGGGACGGCACGAAAAACGGCCGGGACAATGTCCCGGCCGTCCATGTCGTGCGCGCTCGATCCTACCGGAGCCGTGCCGTACCACGTGGGAACGGGTCCGGTTCCGGCGTCTCGTCGTGACACTGGTGCCTGCGAGGCCGCCGCCGCCGCCTCGGAAAACGCTCTCAGCGAAGAAGCTGGAGGACGCCCTGGTTGGCCTGGTTGGCGAGGCCCAGCGTCTGCTGGGCGATCGACTGGCGGGTCTGAAGCGCGGTGTAGTTGGCCGCCTCGGAGTTCAGGTCGGCGTTGGTGAGGTTGTCCGCACCGGTGGTCAGCACGTTGGCAAGCTGCTTGGTGAAGTCCTGGCGGGTCTGCACCACCGAGAGGTTCGAGCCGAGGCCCGAGGAGGTGGAGCTCAGGGAGGTCAGCGAGTTGGTCAGGGCGTCGGCGGCCTTGGTGAGGTCGGCGTCGTTCTGGACGTTGAAGTCGCCGCCCGTGGCCGAGCCGTCGACGAACTTGCCGATGCCGAGGTTGGCCGAGGACAGGATGTTGCCCTGGACATCGAGCTTGTTCTGGGCCGAGCCGGTCTTCTCGTTGAACGTGATCGAGAGCTTGTCGCCCGCGAGCAGGTTGGTGCCGTTGAAGCCCGAATCCTTGGCCAGCGTGTCGATCTGATCGCGCAGGTCGTTGAACTGCTTGACCAGGTTCGAGCGGACCGACGAGTTGCCGGAACTGGCCGCCGCGACGTTGCCGGTGACGGTGCCGAACAGCCGGGCGTTCGCACCCGTCGTCGCGGTGTCGTCGGAGGTGAACACTCCCGTGGACGTCACGGTCGAGCCGGCTTGAATCGTCAGGGCGTCCGAGCCGGTGCCGGAGACGTTCAGCTTGCCGCTGTCGTCCACGGTGGCCGTGGCGATGCCGGAGGCGTTGATCGAGTTCACGAGGTCGCGGACGGTCGAGGTCGCGGTCAGGTCGAACTTGTAGGTGGCGTTGCCGGCCTTGATCTGCACCGAGTTGGTGCTGAGGGCCGCAGCGGCGGGAACGCCCACGATGCCGGCCGTCGACTGGTCGCCCGCGGTGGCCGGATCGTCGGCGGCGGTCGCGGTCTGGGCGCCGACCACGACCTTGTTGAGGGCCAGATCCCGCTTGCTGGCGGTGCTGGGGAAGGTGGTGCTGTTGGCCGAAAGGTCGGAGCCGGCGATCTTGGGCCGGTTGGCGGCGGCGTCGGACTGGGCCTGCTTCACGGTGGACTGGAGCGACTTCACCAGGTTGGTGATGGAGTCGATGCCCTTTGACGCGGCCTGGATCGTCTGCACGCCGTTCGAGATGCCGTCGAGGAGGCCGGTCAGCGTCGCGGAACGATTGTTCAACGAGGTCGCGGTGAAGAAGTTGGTCGGGTTGTCCAGCGCGCTCGCGACCTTCTTGCCGGTCGAGAGGTGGTTCTGGGTGGTGGCCTGAAGGTTCGCCGTGTCCTGCAGCGAGAGCAGGCTGGAGCGAACCGAAGAGTTCAGGGAGATGCCAGCGGACATGATCGATACTTCCTGTTTTGGTCACGACCTCCTTCCTGGAGGACTGCAGCTCTTGTGGGGGGCGACCCCTTGCGCTCCGGTTAAGTCGATCGGTTAAAACTTTCCGGATCGATGTTTTTGGCCAGCCGCCGTCAGGCGCGCTTCTCGACGGCAGTGCCGGGGCGCGCGGCCGCGTTGGCGGACTGGCTCGCGGCGGCCTCGCGGGCATAGGTGCGCGCCTTGAGCACGACCGCATCGGGGATCTGCACGACGATGTCGCCGCTCTTCGGGTCGACGACCTGGTAGACGAGGGACCGGCTCTCCACGTCGCGGACGTAGCCGCGGCTCTCGGCTTCGGGCTGGGCTGCCTTGCTGCCGTCGCCGGCGGATTCGGGCCCGATCCGGAGCGAGACCGCCGGGCCGAGGGCGGGATTGCCGGTGGGCTGGCCGGATGCGGCCGGCGCGGCGGGCCGGACGGCCGTGATGCCGGCCGCAGGCGCCTGTGCGGAGACCGGCGGACTGGCTGAGATCGCTGCAATGCTCATGGGGTGGTCGCTCCTATCCCTGAGGATACGAGACCCAGGAAAGGCGAACCAGCGTGAGCGAATGCTTAAATCCGGCAGGCGACGGGCGATTGCTTGGACGGATCGTCAATAAAAGATGAACGAACCATCGCAAAAGCGACGGACCAGACGCGGCCCGGGACCCTCGCCCCCGAGGCGCCATGCGGCCGAAAGGGCAGGGGTGCTCGAACAAAAAAAGCCGGCGCCCCACGGGATGGGGCGCCGGCTCGAACAGACCGATCGTCGCGGGCCGCCGCTATTCGGCGGCGTCGACGTAGAGCTTGCCGCCCTCGGCCAGGAATTCCTGCGACTTCGCGCGCATCCCGGCCTCCCGCTCGGCGCTCGACATCACGGGGGCCGTGTGGATGACCTCGCCGGCCGCCTCCATCGCCAGCACCTCGGCGCGCAAATCCTGCGTGATCTTCATGGAGCAGAACTTCGGGCCGCACATCGAGCAGAAATGGGCGACCTTGTGGGCGTCCTTGGGCAGGGTCTCGTCGTGGTAGGCGCGGGCCGTGTCGGGGTCGAGGGAGAGGTTGAACTGGTCCTCCCAGCGGAAGTCGAAGCGGGCGCGCGACAGGGCGTCGTCGCGCAGTTGGGCGGCCGGGTGGCCCTTGGCGAGGTCGGCGGCGTGCGCGGCGATCTTGTAGGTGATGACGCCGGTCTTCACGTCGTCCCGGTTGGGCAGGCCGAGATGCTCCTTCGGGGTGACGTAGCAGAGCATGGCGCAGCCGAACCAGCCGATCATCGCCGCGCCGATGCCGGAGGTGATGTGGTCGTAGCCCGGCGCGATGTCGGTGGTCAGCGGGCCCAGCGTGTAGAACGGCGCCTCGCCGCACTCGGCGAGCTGCTTCTCCATGTTGATCTTGATCTTGTGCATCGGCACGTGGCCGGGGCCCTCGATCATGGTCTGGCAGCCCTTGTCCCAGGCGATCTTGGTCAACTCGCCGAGCGTCTCCAGCTCGGCGAACTGCGCCGCGTCGTTGGCGTCGGCGATCGAGCCGGGGCGCAGGCCGTCGCCCAACGAGAACGAGACGTCGTAGGCCCGGCAGATGTCGCAGATCTCCTCGAAGCGCTCGTAGAGGAACGACTCCCGGTGCCCGGCCAGGCACCAGCGCGCCATGATCGAGCCGCCGCGGGAGACGATGCCGGTGACGCGCCGCGCCGTCAGCGGCACGTGGGCGAGCCGCACGCCCGCATGGATGGTGAAGTAGTCGATGCCCTGCTCGGCCTGCTCGATCAGGGTGTCCTTGAACACCTCCCAGTCGAGCTTGAGCGGATCGCCGCCGACCTTCTCCAGGGCCTGATAGATCGGCACGGTCCCGATCGGCACGGGCGAGTTGCGGATGATCCAGGAGCGGATGTTGTGGATGTTGCGGCCGGTGGACAGGTCCATGACCGTGTCGGCGCCCCAGCGGATCGACCAGACCAGCTTCTCAACTTCCTCGGCGGCCGAGGACGTGACGGCGGAATTGCCGATGTTGGCGTTGATCTTCACCAGGAAGTTGCGGCCGATCGCCATCGGCTCCAACTCGGTGTGGTTGATGTTGGCCGGGATGATCGCCCGGCCGCGAGCGACCTCGTCGCGCACGAATTCGGGAGTGATGAAGGGCGGCACCGAGGCGCCGAAACTCTCCCCGTCGGCCAGCGCGGCCGCGGCCCGCTCCAGCATCTGCTCGCGGCAGGCGTTCTCGCGGTGGGCCACGAAGATCATCTCTTCGGTGACGATCCCGGCGCGGGCGAACTCGTACTGCGTCACCATCTGGCCCGGCGCCGCCTTGCGGATGGTCCGCTCGGCCGGGCAGGGGGCCACGAGCTTGTCGGCGGGCACGAAGCCGTTGTCCTCGGGCTTGACCGCACGGGGCTCGACCCGGCCGTAGCCGCGCGCGGCGATCCAGGGCTCGCGGATGCCGGGCAGGCCCTGCGCCAGGTCGATGCGCGCGTCGGTCTCGGTGTAGGGGCCCGAGGGATCGTAGATCCGGACCGGGGCTTCCTTCGGGTCGCTCAGCTGGATCTCGCGGTAGGGCACACGGATGTCCGACCGGCCCGCGACCGCAGCGTAGACCTTGCGCGATCCGGCGACGGGGCCGGTTGTGACGGTCTCGGGACTTCCCTTGACGTCCTTGGGCAGCACGGGTGCGTTCATCGTGGACCTCTCCTGGCGTTGGAGCGATCCGGCCTCGCGCGGTGATAGAGGAGGATTCGGCCTCACCGTGAGGCCGCAGGTTCCCGTCCCTCCGCCGGTATGAGCCGGATCAGGTTCAAGGGTCAGGGCGGCGGCCCTATCTCAGCCCCCGATCACGGGGCCCCCCTCGGAACGGTTCGAATCTTCGACACCGGCACGGCCCTTGTCAATGCGGGGCGGTTTCAGCGCGGGCGGATCATCATGCGCGGCGGCATCATCCCCCGGGGAATGCGGCGACGCGCTCGCGGAATCGTCATACGCCGGCGGCAGGCCGTTTGACCATGAACCGCCGGAAGTCGTTCGATTCGCATGGAAACGAATGCGCTATCCCGGCGCATGTTGCGGTGCAGTATTACAAATGCGCGAAACAGTCAGGTAGAAATGCGCATTGACGAAAAAAATTCAATTCGTATATAGGCCTTAGATGTTTCGAAAACGAACGGAACCCCCCAACCCATCGCGATGATGTATAACCTCACAGACAAGACGATCGACATTGTGTCTGTTTATTTACAGAGAAACAATGTCGATGTCACGCAGGTGGCGACACTGATCAAATCCGTCTACTCCGCCCTGAGGGACGTGAACGAGCGCGAGTCCACGAAGACGGATACGCCCGTCGACCCGCCCGTTCCGATCGCGGAGACGGTGACGCCGGACTACATCATCAGTCTCGAGGACGGGAAACCTTACAAGACGCTGGGACGGCACCTGCTGAGCCGCGGACTGACGCCGAGCCAGTACAGGGCGAAATGGGGTCTCGACCCGTCCTATCCGCTCATCGCCGCCAACTATGCGGCGGAGCGCGCGGCGATCTCGCGCAAGGGCGGACGCCGCGGCCGGAAGGCCCCGGAGGACGGCGGCGAGCAGGCGTAGACGCTTCGTCCCCACACCGCGGCGTAACGCCGGGTTAGGCATGTCCCGACATCGGCCCCGCGCGCTAGGGCCGCCTTCACCGGTTTCGCCAGAGACAATCGCCCCTGGAGATGCGTTGGGGGGCGAGGATGGCGGGACGGGCGGGGACGGCGACACCTGAGGACGCCCTGCGGCTCGCCTGGGTCGACGTCGCCAAGGGCATCTGCATCCTCCTCGTGGTGATGATGCATTCGGTGCTCGGCACCGGCGAGGCGATGGGCGGGGAGGGCTTCCTCCACCCCGTCGTGGCCTTCGCCAAGCCGTTCCGCATACCGGACTTCTTCCTGCTGTCCGGCCTGTTCGTCGGGCGGGTGATCGACCGGGACTGGCGCCTGTTCGCCGACCGGCGCGTGCTGCACTTCGCCTACTTCTACGGGCTCTGGCTGGTGATCCAGTCGCTGGCGAAATACGGGCCGATCGTCGGCGATGCGGGGCCGGGCGCCTTCCTGGCCCATCTCGCCCACGCCCTGGTCGAGCCCTACTCGACCCTGTGGTTCATCTACCTGCTCGCGGTCTTCTCCGTCGTGACCAAGCTGTTGCGCCGGCTCCCGGCCCCGGTGCTGCTCGGCGGTGCCGCGCTCCTCCAGATCGTGCCGGTGGAGACGCCGTCCTATCTCCTGGAGGAGTTCTGCGCCCGCTACGTCTACTTCGTCGCGGGCTACCTCTTCGCCGGGCGTATCTTCGCCCTGGCGGGCGCCGTGCAGCGGCGGCCGGGACCCGCCCTGGCCGGCCTCGCCCTGTGGGCGGGCATCGAGGCCTGGCTCGCCTTCACGCCCGCGAGCCTGCCGGGCTACCCGACGCTGGCGAGCCTGCCGCTGGTCAGCCTGGCGCTCGGCGCCGCCGGGGCGCTGGCCATCGTGACGGTGGCGGCCCTGCTCAGCCGGGCCGGCGGCCCGGTGACGGCGGCCCTGCGCACCTGCGGCAGCCGCTCGATCGTGATCTACCTCGCCTTCTTCCTGCCGATGGCCGCCACCCGCGGCCTGATCGTCAAGACGGGGGTCGTCAGCGATGTCGGGCTTGCCAGCCTGCTGGTGATCGCAGCGGCGGTGCTCCTGCCGCTGGCCCTGGAACGG
>NZ_BPRB01000079.1 GCF_022179685.1 Methylobacterium trifolii | reverse complement strand
GCGGTGGCGGCGGCGGTGCGGCGCCGATGGTCGGCATCGGTTTCTGAGCGATCCCGGATCGGGCGGGCGGGGTCGGAGGTTTTTCACGGCGACCGGAACGGGCGCCCGGTTCGGGATGCGGGCTCACGCCGGCGCGCATCGGGCGTCCCGTCGATGCGCGGATCGCCGGGTTCCGGTCCGCGTCCGCACCTCGCATTCGCACCGCCACGATGCGGTCGCGATTGTGTCCCTTCGATCGGCCGCCACGGAAGGGGCCGGCCGTCCACCGTCTGCAGGAGTGTTTTTCGATGTCCCGATTCGTCCAGCGTTCGGCCTTCGCCCTCGGCATGGCCGGAATCCTGATGGCCGCCGGCCCGGCGCTCGCGGACGCGCCGCTGCGGTCCCTGCAATCCTGCGCGCCGTCGTCGGCGGCCTGGGCCTCGGACCGGGCCGCCTGCCGGGTCGCGGCCCGCGTCACGCATCGTCGGGTGCTCGCCGGCATCCGGACGCCCTATGCCGCCTCGGGCTCCGCCCTCGGCGTGCCGAGCCGCTACGTCAGCCTCCTGATCCTCGGCGTCGGCTACTGATTTTTTCGGCCTCGACCTCTGCGGCGGCGCGTGGCGTGGAATACGCCACGGCGCTTCGACGGGTCCGAGCGCGCGATCCGATGTCCGCGAACCGTCCGGCACGCCGTGGAATGGGGCTCAGGCCGCCACCAGCAGGGACATGCCGGCGACGCCCGACAGGACGAGGCGCAGGCGCCCGAGCCAGCGCGGGACCAGCCCGCGGCGGGGCAGGTCCTGGTCGATCAAACCCCAGGCCAGGACGAGGACGCCGAGCACGCGCAGGTCCCACGGGGCCGGCGCGGCCAGCGCCGCCCAGGCGACGAGCGACGGGATGATCGCCACGAGGTAATCGCCGTTGCCGCCGTTGCGGGCTGCCGCCGCCCCCCAGCGGATGCCGCCGAGGAACGAGGCGACCACGGCGCCGTAGGCCGAGAGCATGGTGCGGGGCGAGAAGCCGAAGCCGCCGATGCCCCCGTCGCTGCCGGTCACCGCCAGGGCGGCAAAGCCCAGGAACGGAATCAGCCCCGCGACGCCGAGGACGACGGCGCTGATCGGGACCGGGTTCAGGCGCGCCATCCGTTCTCCGGTTCAGGGCATCGCCCGACGCACCGGGCGCCGGGCCGGGTTCGGACGATGCGGCAGATCGTGGCTCTCGCGGACGCCGGCGCGATCCGTGACGCACCGCCTCGGCAGGAATCCGAAGGTAATCCCTGCGGAGGATTCCCGCACTGCGGCACGATGGTCAAGCTTCACCGGGAGGGCGGGCTACGGCGCCCTCCGCCGAAGCGGGCGCCGTTTCGGCGCGAGGAAGCGCGTCCCGTCAAGGACTTGTACCGAGCCTCGGCGAGGACGGCCCATCGAGGCTCGGCCCCCGCGACTGCGGGGCGGCGGCCGTCCGCCGGACCTCATGGGTTCTGACCTGTGAGACTCGGTATGGGAGAGGCCGACCTGATGCGGTCCGGTCGGGAACGGGTCTCGATGCCCGCCGTCAGATATTCTTGCGTGCCGCCGGCGCGAAGACGTTCGCGGTCGGGGCAGGCGCGCCCAGCAGGCTCATGGCCGGCGGGGTGGCATCCTTGACGACCGGGGGCTCGTTCACGGCCGGGTCGAGCTTGCGGGCCTTGAATCCGGCGGCCAGGGCCTTGGCGCCGGCCAGATCCGCCGGTGCGAGCTTGGCGGCCACGTCGTCGCGCTTCCTGCCGGCATCCTCGTCGCCCTGCGCGGACGCGGCGGAGAACCAGGCATACGACTGCACCAGGTCCTGCGTCAGCCCGAGGCCGCGGGCGTAGAGCACCGCGAGGTTGTACTGGCTGTCGCGCACGCCGGCTTCCGCGCCCTGCCTGAACCAAGAGGCGGCCGAGGCGTAATCCGGCTTGCCGGTGGCGCTCGGGTTCTCGGCGTAGAGCACCGCGAGGTTGTGCATCGAGCGGGCATGGCCCTGCTCGGCGGCCCGGCCGTACCAGAGCTTGGCCTGGGCGATGTCCCGCGCTAGCCCGGAGCCCTTCTCGTAATGGCCGGCGAGCTTGTACTGGGCCGGGGCGTAGCCGGCCGAGGCCAGCTTCTCGTAGAGCTTGGCCGCGAGCGCCAAGTCGCGGGGCAGGCCGCGTCCGTCGGCCTCCCGTCCGGCGAGTTCCCAGATCGCGGTGCCGTCGCCGTCGAGGACCGACTGCTTCAGCTTGGACAGGCCCGTCGGAATGCCGGCGAGGTCGGCGGCGAGCCCGCCCATGGACGAGACCTGCGGCACCGCGGCCTTGGCGGGCGCCGGGCGGGCCGGGGCAGCGGCGGGGGAGATCGCCTGCGTGGTCTGCGGATCGGGGAGCGCGGGCTTGGCCGCCTCGACGGGCGCCGGGGCGGCGTTCCCGGTCTCCGGCCGGGCGGCGGGGCCGGCATCGGCGGCGGGCGGCGATGCCTTGACGGCAGCCACCGGCGCCGGCTCGGCGGGTTCGTTACCGGAGGAGCGCATGCTCACCGCCTGGAGGGCGCCGAGCACGAGCACGATGGCCGCGAGGCCCAGCAGCAGCGGCCGGCGGCGGCGGTCGATCTCGGCCCGGAAGCGGGCGAGGCGCCCGTCCGCGGCGGGCGTTGCGGCCGGGCCGGCCTTGCGGGTGCCACGGGGCTCGCGCCGCTCGCTCGTCGTGGATTCCGTGGCGAGTTCGACCTGTGCCGCCTGGGCCGCCCGGCGTGCGGCCGCGATGAAGTTCGTCTTGATGTCGCCGGCTCCCTCGCCGGACTCCTTGGCCGTCTCCCTGGCCGTCTCCCTGGCGATGCGCTCGTGTCCGGCCCGGCCGCGGGCGGGGGGCTCCTGCGCGGGGCGGCCGGCACCGGGCTCCAGCAGTTCGTCGCTGAAGCGGCCGCCGTCGACGGACGGCTCAGCACCGGTCCGCGGCGCCTCCGGCCGGCGGCCGGGGCGCGCCCGCGGCGCCTCGATCCCGGTCGAGGCCATGAGGCGCTCGTCGAGGGAGGGGGCGCGGGCGGCGGCGGCCGCGCGGACGCTCTCGCCATCGGCGGGGCCGAGCCGGCCGACCAGCCGGTCGAGGGCCGATTGCACGCCCGTCAGGGTCGCGCTCAGGCGTTCGTCCGAGGCGGATTGCCGGGCCTGGATGTCGGCGAGCCCGGCGCGGATCAGCCCGAACTCGCTCTTGTCCGCCGCGCCGTGGGCGGCCTCGCGCGGGCCCTCCTCGCGCAGCGCCGTGACCTGCGTGAGCAGGTCGCCCATGGTGCGCTCCAGCCCCGTCAGGGCCGGGTCGCTGCCGCGGGCGTCGATGCGGCCGGCCAGCGTCATCACCTGCCGTTCGAGGGCGTCGAGGCCGTCCCCGTCCGGGCGGCTGCCGACGCGGTCCACCTTCTCGGCGAGGTTGTGCAGCATGGCGTGGATCGAGGCCACGTCGCCGCCGGGCACGGCCGGCTGGCGCAGGCTCTCGCCGAGACCTTCGAGCCGCCCGATCAGGTCGCCGACCGGGTGGACGCTGACCCGGTCCACCTTCTGCGCAAGGGCGTCGATGCGCCCGAGGATGGCGCGGGAATCCGCGTTGTCGGCCTCGCCGGAGCGGGCGTGCAGGGCGTCGACCTTGGCGGCCATCGCCCGGATCTGCTCGGTCAGGGCCGCGGGCGCCGGGGCCGTCAGCCCGCTGCGGATCTCCTCCAGCAGCGGGCGCAGGCCCGTGGCGTCGCCGTCCGTGGCCGCGCTCTGCAACTGCGCGATCTGTCCGCTGACCGCCTGCAAGCCTTGCGCGAGGCTCTGGATGCGCTCGGGGCCGGCCAGCGCCGCGATCAGCCGGCGGATCTCGTCGAGCTCCCCGAAGACGCTGGCGAGAGCGTCGCGGTCGGGCGGCGTGCCCGGTCCCGCGGCCGCGACGGTGTCGAGATGGGCGGCCAGGCGCTCGACGTCGCCGGCCACGCGGGTGTGCACGTTCTCCGCCACGTCCTCGGCCAGCCGCTCGACCTGGACGCGGATCACCTCGATCGGGCCGGCGATGGCCGTGAGGTCCGTGGAGGCTTCCACGCGCTCGACGCCGGTGGCGAGGGAAATCACCGCCTGCTCCAGGGCGCCCACGTCGCGGCCGGTGGCGAGGTGTCCGATCATCTCGCGCAGCCGTGCGGTCTCGCGCTGGAGTTCGCTCACGGCGGCGGACGGCACGGCCTCCTGAACCGTCGCGTCGAGCCGCCGGGCGAGGTCCTGGCGCATGCTCGCGACGATGCCGCCCTCGGCCCCCACCGGCGCCGTCCCGCCTTCGCTCAACTCGCGCTGGCGCTGGCGGATTTCCTCGACCGCGTCGCGGACCTCGGCGACGGCCGGACGGCCGCGACGCCCGAGGGGGCGCGAGGCCGCGAGCTGCTCGCCGAGCTGCGACATCCGGCGCTCGATGTCGCCGAGGCGCTCCGTGACCTGCTGCACCGGGCCGGTGCCGGACCCGAGCGCCTCGCCGATGCGGGTCTCGATCTCCGTCATCCGGCGCGCGGCGGCGTCCTGGATGGATTGCCGCTCCTCGCCGAACGCCCGGTCGAGCCCGTCGAGGCGGGCCATCAGCGCGTCGAGGGTCTTGGCGAACCGGTCGTCGGCGGGGGCCGCCACGGGGGAGGGGGAGGGCGCCTCGGGCGGCACGATGAGGTCGTCCGGCCGGATTTCGGCGGCGGGCTGCAGGCCGCCGGAGGCCGCCTCCGGAGCGGCGCGCCGGCGGCGGCGGCGCTCCACGGTGCCGGCCGGGGGCACCACGGACGCGATCCAGGTCTCCAGCGGGACGCCGGCCCGGCGCGCCACGTCGCGGGCGGCCTCGAGCACGTCGGGGTCGAGACTGTCGAAGCTGGGCGTGGCGGTTCGGGTCATCGTCGGCCTGCCTTCGGAGGCGGTCGCATCAGAGCCGGGGACTTGCGCGCCGCTGGCGCGGGTTCTCGGGTGTGCGGTCGTCGGATCGGTTGGCGCCGACAATTAACTTTCTTGGTAAACACCGCGTTAAAGGCCGCCCTCACGCAGACGATGTCGGTCGAGCTCAAGAGCCGCACTGAAACAAAACCGGCGCGGCGGCCTCTTGCCAGGGCATCCCGAGATAGTTTATATATGAACTATCGAGGGGACCGCAGTACCGGGGACGGTCCGCTGGTCCGCCCATGCACGCGGAGGATTCGAGATGCCGAGCTATCGCGCCCCGGTCGAGGACACCCTGTTCCTCCTCAACGACGTGCTCGGCTTCCATCGCCACGCCAACCTCGCCGGCTTCTCGGAGGCCTCCCGGGACGTGGTCGAGGCAGTGCTGTCGGAGGGCGGCAAGCTCGCCGACGAGGTCCTGGCCCCGGTCAACCAGGTCGGCGACGTGGAGGGCTGCACCCGCGAGGCGGACGGCGCGGTGCGCACCCCCAAGGGCTTCAAGGCGGCCTACGACGCCTATGCCCGGGGCGGCTGGATGGGCCTCTCCGTGCCGGAGGAATACGGCGGCCAGGGCCTGCCCCACACCCTCAACACCGCGATGCAGGAATTCGCCTCCGGCGCGAACCTGGCGCTGGGCATGTATCCCGGCCTGACGCAGGGGGCGATGGCCGCGCTCCTCGTCCACGGTTCGGAGGCGCAGAAGACGACCTACCTGCCCAAGATGGTCGAGGGGGCCTGGACCGGCACCATGAACCTCACCGAGCCCCATTGCGGCACCGATCTCGGGTTGCTCAAGACCAAGGCCGTGCCCAACGGCGACGGCTCCTACGCGCTGACCGGCACGAAGATCTTCATCTCGGCGGGCGAGCACGACCTGTCCGAGAACATCGTCCACCTCGTCATCGCCCGGATCGAGGGCGCGCCGGCCGGCACCAAGGGCATCTCGCTCTTCGTCGTGCCGAAGTTCCTGGTGGAGGCGGACGGCTCGGTCGGCGCGCGCAACGGCGTGTCCTGCGGCTCGATCGAGCACAAGATGGGCATCCACGGCAATTCCACCTGCGTCATGAACTACGACGGCGCGACGGGCTGGCTCGTGGGCCAGGAGAACCGCGGCCTCGCCGCCATGTTCGTGATGATGAACGAGGCCCGCCTCGCCGTCGGCGTCCAGGGCCTCGGGCAGTCGGAGGTCGCCTACCAGAACGCGGTGGCCTACGCGAAGGACCGGCTCCAGGGCCGGGCGCTCACCGGCGCCAAGGAGCCCGCCAAGGCCGCCGACCCGATCATCGTCCACCCGGACGTGCGCCGCACCCTGATGGGCATCCGCGCCTTCAACGAGTCGGCCCGCGCCCTGATGCTCTGGACCGCCCTGCAATCCGACATCTCCCACCGCTCCGAGGACGCCAAGGAGCGCCAGACCGCCGACGACCTCCTCGGGCTGCTGACCCCGGTGGTGAAGGGCGTGCTCACCGACCGGGGCTTCGCCAACGCGGTCGAGGCCCAGCAGATGTTCGGCGGCCACGGCTACATCGAGGAATGGGGCATGTCGCAGTTCGTGCGCGATGCCCGCATCGCCATGATCTACGAGGGCGCCAACGGCATCCAGGCCATGGACCTGATCGGCCGCAAGCTCCCGAAGGACGGCGGCCGGGCGATGATGGCCTTCCTCGGTGAGGTCCAGGCGTTCATCGAGGCCCACGAGGATGCGGCGATGGCGCCCTTCACCGGCCCGCTCCAGGCCGGGCTGAAGGACCTCCAGGGTGCCACGATGTGGCTGATGCAGAACGCCTTCGCCAAGCCCGACAACGCGGGCGCGGCCGCCACCGACTACATGCACCTCCTCGGCCTCGTCGCGATGGGCTACATGTGGGCGCGGATCGCCAAGGCCGCGGCGGCCAAGCCCGGCGATGCGCGCATGGAGGCCAAGCTCGTCACCGGCCGCTTCTACATGGAGCGGACGCTGCCCGAGACCGCCACGCGCCTGGCGCGGATCAAGGCCGGGGCCGACACGACGATGGCTCTGGCCGCCGAGGCGTTCTGAGGCGCGAAAAACCCTCCCCCCTCTGCGGGGGAGGGTGGCCCTCGCGTGAGCGAGGGTCGGGAGTGGGGAGCGACCTCTCCGGACAACGCGCTCCCCTCTCCCGCAGAGGGGGAGGGAGGAGTTCGCACCAGGGTGAGGACAACGAGGAAACGCACATGGCCGAAGCCTATATCTACGACCACGTCCGCACGCCCCGCGGGCGCGGCAAGCCGGACGGTGCGCTGCACGAGGTGACGGCGCTGCGGCTGGCCGAGACGGCGCTCCGCGCCCTCAAGGACCGCAACGGCCTCGATACGAAACGGGTGGACGACGTGGTGCTCGGCTGCGTCGACCCCGTGGGCGAGGCCGGCGGCGACATCGCGCGGGCCGCAGCCCTGGTGGCCGATTACGGCGTCCACGTGCCGGGCGTGCAGATCAACCGCTTCTGCGCCTCGGGGCTGGACGCCATCAACTTCGCCGCAGCCCAGGTTATGGCCGGCCAGCACGACATGACGGTCGGCGGCGGCGTCGAATCGATGAGCCGCGTCGGGCTCGGCGCCTCCGGCGGCGCCTGGCCCGTCGACCCGGCCATCGCCGTCAAGTCCTACTTCATGCCGCAGGGCGTCTCGGCCGACCTGATCGCCACGAAGTACGGCTTCACCCGCGACGATTGCGACGCCTACGCCGTCCAGTCCCAGACCCGCTCAGGCAAGTCCTGGGCGGACGGCCTGTTCAAGGGCTCCGTCGTGCCGGTGCGCGACGTCAACGGCATCACGTTGCTCGACCGCGACGAGCACATGCGGCCTGCAACCGACATGCAGTCGCTGGCGAGCCTCAAGCCCTCCTTCGTGCAGATGGGCCAGATGGGCGGCTTCGACGCCGTGGCGGTGGACGCGCACCCGGACGTGGAGATGGTGGAGCACGTCCACCACGCCGGCAATTCCTCGGGCATCGTCGATGGCGCGGCCGCCGTGCTGATCGGCTCGAAGGAGGCCGGCGCCGGCGCGGGCCTGAGGCCGCGCGCACGAATCCGGGCCTTCGCCAACATCGGCTCGGACCCGGCCCTGATGCTCACCGGCCCCGTGGACGTGACGAAGAAGGTGCTCGCGCGGGCCGGCATGCAGCTTTCGGACATCGACCTGTTCGAGGTGAACGAGGCCTTCGCGGCCGTGGTGCTGCGCTTCCAGCAGGCCTTCGACCTCGACCCGGCCAAGGTGAACGTCAATGGCGGGGCCATCGCCATGGGCCATCCGCTCGGCGCCACCGGTGCGATGATCCTCGGCACGGTGCTCGACGAGTTGGAGCGCACGGGCAAGGAGCGGGCGCTGGTGACGCTGTGCATCGGCGCGGGCATGGGCACGGCCACGATCATCGAGCGGGTCTGATGAACGGAGGGGCGCCGCTCCCGGATTCCGTAAAACGCTGGTAGAGGCCGGCTCGACCGCTGCCCAAGGCGGCACGGCTCCAGCCGGACCTCACGGGAGATACGCCTTCGATGACCCGATTCCTCGCCACCCTCTGCCTGACGACCGCCCTCGCGATGCCCCTCGCCGCCCGCGCGGACGAGGCCGCCGACAAGGCGACGGAAGCCAAGACGCTGGTCTCCAAGACCTTGATCAAGAACCTTCAGACCGGCTTCAACGCCGCCCTGGAGAAGACCGTCGCGGCCATGCCCGAGGACAAGGCGGAATCGGTGCGCAAGGAACTGCTCGCCGAGTTCGACAGGCAGCGCGACGTGATGGTCGAGGGCCTGTCGAAGGAATACGCCGCCAAGTTCGATCTCATCGAGCTCAAGCACCTCAACGGCATCTACGACGACAAGACCTACCAGAAGTTCCAGACCATCAACGCCGACCCGTCCTCGGCCGTCACCGCGATCTCGCAGAACTCCGTGACGAAGCTGCTCAACATGCTGGCGGTGGCCTCGGCTGCCGACAGCGCGCCCAAGCCCGGCATGCCGCCGGTGCCGGCGCCGAAGTAAGCCCGAACCAAGAGCCTCCGGGACGCCGGTTCCGGAGGCGGCAGCCGCGAGGCCTGCCGAGGCCATCGAGGAGGAAGACCCGCTATGACCGACCTGAAGAACTTCCGCTTCGAGACCGACGCGGACGGCATCGCGCTGGCGACCTGGGACATGCCCGGCCGCTCCATGAACGTCATCACCGAGGCGGTGATGGACGAACTGGAGCGCATCGTCGAGACGGTCGCGGGGGATGCCGCGATCAAGGGCTGCGTCGTCACCTCCGGCAAGGACAACTTTTCGGGCGGTGCCGACCTCACCATGCTCCAGGGCCTCGGCCGGGAATACGAAAAGCTCAAGGCCGAGGCCGGCGAGGAGCCGGCCATGCGCCACTTCTTCGAGGCCTCGCGCCGCCTCTCCCTGCTGTTCCGGCGGCTCGAGACCTGCGGCAAGCCCTTCGCCGCGGCGGTCAGCGGCATCTGCCTCGGCGGCGCCTTCGAGCTCGCCCTCTCCTGCCACCACCGGGTGGTCTCGGACGACGAGAAGACCCGCGTCGGCCTGCCCGAGATCAAGGTCGGGCTGTTTCCCGGCGGCGGCGGCACCCAGCGCGTCGCGCGCCTGATGCAGACGGGCGACGCCCTCCAGATGCTGTTCAAGGGCGAGCAGATCCGCCCCTTGATGGCCCGCAACATGGGCCTCGTGCACGCGGTCGCGCCGAAGGCCGAGATCGTCGAGACGGCCAAGGCCTGGATCAGGGCCGGCGGCTCCGGCGTCGCCCCCTGGGACGTGCCGAAGTTCAAGGCGCCCTCCGGTAAGGTCTACTCGCCGGCCGGCATGATGATCTGGCCCCCGGCCAACGCCATCTACCGGCGCGAGACCCACGACAACTATCCCGCCGCCAAGGCGATCCTGGCCTCGGTCTACGAGGGCCTGCAACTGCCCATGGACCTCGCCCTCAAGGTCGAGAGCCGCTACTTCGCGATGATCCTGCGCACCAAGGAGGCGGCGGCGATGATCCGCACGCTGTTCATCTCCATGGGCGAGCTGAACAAGGGCGCGCGCCGGCCCAAGGACGTGGCCGCCACGAACCTGAGGAAGGTCGGCATCGTCGGCGCGGGCTTCATGGGCGCGGGCGTCGCCTACGTCACCGCCAATGCCGGCCTCGACGTGGTGCTGCTCGACCAGTCCCTGGAGGCGGCCGAGAAGGGCAAGGCCTACGCCCACACGCTTGTGACCGGCCAGATCAACAAGGGCCGCGCCAGGACCGCCGACCGGGACGCCCTGCTCGCCCGCATCCGGACCTCGGCCGACTACGCCGACCTGAAGGGCTGCGACCTCGTGATCGAGGCCGTGTTCGAGGACCCGAAGGTGAAGGCCGAGGTCGTCGCCAAGGTCGAGGCCGTGATCGGCCCCGACACGGTCTTCGCCTCCAACACCTCGACGCTGCCCATCACCGGGCTCGCCAAGGCCTCCGCCCGGCCGGAGCAGTTCGTGGGCATCCACTTCTTCTCCCCCGTCGAGAAGATGATGCTGGTCGAGATCATCAAGGGGCAGGCCACGGGCGAGCGGGCGCTCGCCACCGCCCTCGACTACGTCCGGACGATCAGGAAGACGCCCATCGTCGTCAACGACGCCCGCGGCTTTTTCGCCAACCGCTGCGTCGGCGCCTACATCCTCGAAGGCCACAAGATGCTGATCGAGGGCGTGCCCCCGGCCATGATCGAGAACGCCGGCAAGATGGCCGGCATGCCGGTGGGACCCCTGTCGCTCAACGACGAGGTCGCCCTCGACCTCGGCCTCAAGATCGCCAAGGCGACCGAGGCGCAGCTCGGCCCCGAGGCCGTCGACCCGGCCCAGAAGAAGCTCCTGGTCGACCTCGTCGAAGGCCAGGGCCGCCTCGGGCGCAAGAACCGCAAGGGCTTCTACGATTATCCCGAGGGCGCGCCCAAGCGCCTGTGGCCCGGGCTGAGGGACATGCAGCCGGCCCACCTCGATCCCGAGACGGTCGACATCGCGGAACTGAAGCACCGGCTCCTGGTGGTGCAGGCCCTGGAGGCCGCCCGCACGGTCGGCGAGGGCGTGATCACCGACCCGCGCGAGGCGGATGTCGGCTCGATCCTCGGCTTCGGCTTCGCGCCGTTCACCGGGGGCGCCCTGTCCTACATCGACTTCATGGGCGCGCGGGCCTTCTTGGACCTCGCCCGCGGCCTGGAGGCCAGGCACGGGGCGCGGTTCGCGGCGCCCGACAACCTGGTGGCGATGGCCGAATCCGGCGAGACCTTCTACGGGCAGGCCGCGAAGAAGGCGGCCTGATCCGGCCTTGGCCTGGCGCTCTAGCTGGCGGTGGAGCGTTCGCCCGCCGCCAGCATCCGGTGCAGCGTCTCCAGGTCCGCCGCGTTCTCCGAGAGCAGGTCGGTCACGTCGCCGACCATCAGCGCCTTGACGTGCCGGCAGGCCATTCCGTAACGGCCCGCCATGCAGGTGCAGCGCAGTTGCGGGCCGCCCGACCGGGCTTCCAGGGAGACTTCGTAGCGGTTGCCGGTGCTGCCGCGCATGGTGAAGCGCAAGGGGTCTGGCGCCTTCGCCGGCCGCAACGCCTGCAGCACGCGGCCGCTGATCGCCCCCGGCACCGCGCGCGGGACGGGCGCGCCGCCGGCCACCCGCGTCACCGGAAGCCCGATGGCGCGGGGCAGGGCGGCCACGCCCGCAGCCCCCGCCTGCCGCGCGGCCGCGAGCGCGATCTCGGCGCAGGCATAGGCGTCCTCGCCCGCATCGTGGTGCTCGAAGCGGATGCCGAGCCGGGCGGCCACCTTGCCGAGGCCGCAGCCCGCCGGGTCCGGAAACACCTTTCGCGAAATCTGGAGGGTGCAGAGATAGGTCAGCGGCGGCACGGCGACGCCAGCGCCCGCCAGCGAGGCCCGCAGCACGCCGATGTCGAAGCCCGCGTTGTGGGCGAGGATCAGGCCGCGCGACAGGTCCGGCAGGAATTCGGCCATCGCCTCGGCGAAACCCGGCTGGTCCCGCACGTCGGCCGGCAGGATGCCGTGGACGCGGATGTTGCCCGGCGAGAAGCGCATCTCGGGCGGCCGGATCAGGCGGGAGGCGCGGCGGACGATGCGGTCGCCCTCGATCCAGGCGAGCCCCACCGCGCAGGCGCTGTCGCGCCGCTCGTTGGCCGTCTCGAAATCGATCGCCAGGATTGTCATCGTGTCGGCTCGGTGCGTCCTTCCGGGGGAGCGGACCGCGCGCTGCGCGAGCGCGGCGGACAACGCCTGTACCACCTTTGCGGCGGCCGGGCCGAGGCCGCCGCCGACGGTGCGAAGACACACCCGCCCCGCGCCCGGATTGCACATCGTGCAAAATCCGGCTTGCGGGCCGTCGCGGAACGCATAATTTGCACGCTGTTCAAACCGGCACGCCGCGGGACCCGCGTTGAGGCTTCCTTGAGCCGGCATGCCCTAGATTTGACCTGACCGCGCGCGCTGGGCCAGTCATGGCGCAGCCGGAGAGACCGCCATGTTCCGTTCGCTGATGACCGCCCGGCGCTTCGCGCCCCTGTTCTGGTGCCAGTTCTTCTCCGCGTTCAACGACAACTTCCTCAAGAACGCGCTGGCATTCCTGATCCTGTTCAAGGTCGGCTCGGAGCCCGACGCCAACGCCGGCATCCTGGTGACGCTGGCCAGCGCCGTGTTCATCGGGCCGTTCTTCATCCTGTCGGGCCTCGGCGGCCAATGGGCCGACCGCTACGACAAGGCGGTGATGGCCAAGCGCCTGAAGTTCGCCGAGATCTTCGCGGCCGGCACGGCCGTGCTCGGCTTCGTACTGCATTCGGTGCCGGTGCTGTTCGTGGCGCTCGGGCTGTTCGGGACGATCGCGGCCCTGTTCGGCCCGATCAAGTACGGCATCCTGCCCGATCACCTGCGCCGCGAGGAACTGCCCGCCGGCAACGCCCTGGTCGAGGCCGCGACCTTCCTGGCGATCCTGCTCGGGACCATCGTGGCGGGGCTCGCCAGCGCCATGGGCGGCAGCGGCCTCGCCTTCGGCGTGCTGATCATGGTGTTCGCGGTGCTGTGCTGGCTCTCGGCGCGGATGATCCCGGCGACCGGCGAGGGCGCCCCCGACCTCAAGGTCGACGCCAACGTCGCCCGCTCAACCGTGGCGCTGCTGCGCGACCTCTGGAGCGACACCCGCCTGTGGCGCGGCTCGGTGATCGTGAGCTGGTTCTGGCTGGTCGGCGTCGTGGTGCTGTCGCTGCTGCCGGTGCTGGTCAAGACCGAGTTCAACGGCTCGGAGACCGTCATCACCCTCCTGCTCGCGGTGTTCTCCATCGGCATCGCCCTGGGCTCGGGGCTTGCCTCGTGGCTCGCCAGCGGCCGGATCGTGCTGCTGCCGACGCCCGTGGGCGCCGTGCTGATGGGCCTGTTCGGCCTCGACCTCGCCTGGACCGTGTCGCACGCGGGCCCCCCCTCCGGTGCGATGATCGGCGCCCTCGAGTTCCTGCGCACCGGCGCGGGCCTGCGGGTGGCCGGCGACTTCCTCGGCCTCGCCATGGCCGGCGGCCTCTACATCGTGCCGTCCTTCGCCGCGGTGCAGGCCTGGACCGACAAGGACAAGCGCGCCCGCGTCATCGGCGCCGTGAACGTGATGACGGCCGCCTTCATGGTGGCGGGCACCCTGGCGCTGGCGGTGCTTCAGGGCGCCGGAATGTCGATGGCGAACCTGCTGGCCCTGGTGGCGGTGCTCAACCTGATCGTCGGCGCGGTCGTCTTCGCCATCCTGCCCACGAGCCCGTTCCGGGATTTCCTCTCGATCCTGTTCCGGGCCTTCTACCGGCTGGAGGTGCGCGGCCTCGACAACGTCGAGAAGGCCGGGCCGAACTGCATCGTGGCCCTCAACCACGTCTCCTTCCTCGACGCGCCGCTGGCCCTCTCGCTGCTCGACCAGGAGCCGGTCTTCGCCATCGACCACGGCATCGCACAGCGCTGGTGGGTGAAGCCGTTCCTGCGCGTCACAAAGGCGATGCCGCTGGACCCGACCCGGCCGCTCGCCACCCGCACCCTGATCAACGCGGTCAAGAGCGGCGAGACCCTGATCATCTTCCCCGAGGGACGGCTGACGGTGACGGGTAGCCTGATGAAGGTCTACGACGGGGCCGGCCTCATCGCCGACAAGTCCGGGGCGATGGTGGTGCCGGTCCGGATCGAGGGGCTGGAGAAGACCGCCTTCTCGCGCCTGTCCCGCGCCCAGGTCCGCCGCCGCTGGTGGCCGAAGGTCACGGTGACGGTGATGCCACCCGTCCGCCTGGAGGTCGATCCCGCCCTCAAGGGCAAGGCGCGCCGGCAGGCGGCGGGCGCGGCCCTCTACGGCATCATGTCCGACCTCGTCTACCGCACCACGGACGTCGACCGCGGCGTGATGGAGGCCCTGATCGAGGCCGGCGCGCAGCACGGCTGGCGCCGCACGGCCCTGGAGGACCCGGTCGGCGGCAGCCTCAGCTACGGCCGCCTGGTGATGGGCGCCAACATTCTCGGCCGCAAGCTGATGCCGCTCTGCCCGGAGGGCAAGGCGATCGGGGTGATGCTGCCCAACGCCAACGGCGCGGCCGTGACCTTCTTCGCCCTCGCCTCCACCGGACGGGTGCCGGCGATGATCAACTTCTCCGCGGGCGCGGCCAACGTGCTCTCGGCCTGCCGGGCGGCGGAGGTCACGAAGATCCTCACCTCCCGCGCCTTCATCGAGAAGGGGCGCCTCGGGCCGCTGGTCGAGGGCATCAGGGAGGCCGTCGACCTCGTCTACCTGGAGGACGTGCGCGCCACCGTGACCACGGGCGACAAGCTCCGCGGCCTGCTCGCTCCGCGAAAGCCCATCGTCGCGCGAAAGGGGAGCGACCCGGCCGCGATCCTGTTCACCTCGGGCAGCGAGGGCGCGCCCAAGGGCGTGATGCTGGCCAACCGCTCCATGCTCGCCAACACCGCACAGGTCGCCGCCCGGATCGATTTCGGGCCGACCGACAAGGTCTTCAACGTGCTGCCGGTGTTCCACGCCTTCGGGCTGACGGCGGGGCTGGTGCTGCCCCTGGTCTCGGGCGTGCCGGTCTACCTCTACCCCTCGCCGCTGCATTACCGGATCGTGCCGGAGCTGATCTACGGCTCGAACAGCACGGTCCTGTTCGGCACCGACACCTTCCTGCGCGGCTACGCGAAGGCCGCCCACAACTACGACCTGCGCTCCTTGCGCTACGTCGTGGCAGGCGCCGAGGCCGTGAAGGACTCCACCCGCAAGACCTACGCGGAAAAGTTCGGGCTGCGCATCCTGGAGGGCTACGGCGTCACGGAATGCGGGCCGGTGGTGGCGCTGAACACGCCGATGTTCAACCGCTTCGGCACGGTGGGCCGGCTGCTGCCCGGCATCGAATGGAGGCTGGAGCCGGTCCCCGGCATCGAGGAGGGCGGGCGCCTCTCGGTGCGCGGGCCCAACGTGATGATGGGCTACCTGCGGGCCGAGAAGCCCGGCGTGCTGGAGCCGCCGGCCGACGGCTGGCACGACACCGGCGACATCGTCGCCATCGACGCGCAGGGGTTCGTCGCGATCAAGGGGCGGGCCAAGCGCTTCGCCAAGGTCGCCGGCGAGATGGTGTCGCTGGCCGGCATCGAGGCGCTCGCGGCCGA
Source organism: Methylobacterium trifolii (assembly GCF_022179685.1). Taxonomy (GTDB): domain Bacteria; phylum Pseudomonadota; class Alphaproteobacteria; order Rhizobiales; family Beijerinckiaceae; genus Methylobacterium; species Methylobacterium trifolii. The sequence continues at coordinate 43,938 of NZ_BPRB01000079.1, read as the reverse complement.
ACTCTGGCCCGAGACCCCGACCGCGGTGGCCGCCGTGCCGGATGCGCGCAAGGGCGAGCGGCTGGTGCTGTTCACCGAGGCCAGGGACGCGACGCGGGCCGCCTACCAGACCTTCGCCAAGGGTCGCGGCGCCCCCGACATCGCCATCCCCGCCGAGGTGGTGGTGCTGGACCGGGTGCCGATGCTGGGCACCGGCAAGGTCGACCAGGTCGGCGTCGTCAAGCTCGCCCGCGAGCGGGCGCAGGCGCAGGAGGCGGCCTGACGGACCGGGCCGCGGATGGATGGCCGGGACCGCCCACCCGATCCGCTCACGTCCAGGAGCCCGTCGTCGCGGGATGCTTCGGGTGTCCGCCCCGACGACAGAACCCCGGCACGGGAGGCGCGCTACGCCCAGGCGTCGACGCGCACCCTGGCCGCCGCGGTCTCGGCCGTCGTCATCGCCTAGGCCCTGAGCGCCGTGCTCTGGCTCCAGAGAATCCGGGCGTGGCGCGGCTTCCGCGAGGCGCGGCGCTCACGCACGACGACCGGGCCGGTTCCTCGATCTACGGTGCCTCGGTCCCGTCCGTGCCGCGCCAGCGGCGCTCCGCCTCGTCCCAGGCGGCCAGGGGCTGCAGGTCGGGGACCCAGGCGAGGCCGGTCTTGGCGTCCGAGGAGACGGCCTCGGGCGTCACCAGCACGTCGAGGAGCGCCGGCCGGTTGGCGAGGGCGCGGGCGATGGCGGGACCGAGTTCCTCCGCGGTCTCCACGCGCTCGCCGTGCATGCCGAAGGCGCGGGCCATCGCCGCATGGTCGCTGAACTGGAGCCGGGTGCCGACCACCTTGCCATGGGTCGTGGCCTGGTCGTGCACCTCGATCTGCCAGGCGCCGTTGTTGGCCACGACGATCAGCACCGGGGCCTTGTGGCGGGCCGCCGTGTCGAGTTCGATCGCGTTGAAGCCGAAGGAGCCGTCACCCGTCGCCACCAGCACGGTCTTGTCCGGCCGCGCCAGGCTCGCGGCGATGCCGTAGGGCACGCCGACGCCGATGCAGCCGAACGGGCCCGGATCGAGCATCGTCGGCGCCGACAGGCCGACGCGGGCGAAGCTCAGGAAGTCGCCCCCGTCCGTGACGACGATGGCGTCCTCGCCGATCGCCGCCTGGAGGGCGGCCAGGACCTGGTTGGGGTGGAGGCGGCCGTCGCTGCCGGCGGGGGTCTCCGCCATCGTCCTACGGAGCTTCCTCGCCCGCCCTTCGTGGCCCGCGCGAAGCGTGTCCGCCCAGTCACGGTCGACGGCCGATGGGCGATTGCCCGCGGCCTCGACCAGGGCGCCGAGGGCCGGGCCCACGGCGGAGAGGATCTCGACCGCGCCGCGGCGGTTGTCGCGCAGTTCCTGCGGGATGTCGGCGACGCGCACGAACTTCGCGTCCCCGAACACCGCCGGGGAGCCGTAGGCGAGCTGGAAGTCGAGGCGGCGGCCGACGGTGAGGACGACGTCGGCATCGCCCATCACGGCGCCGCGCATGGCGGCGACCACCGAGGGGTGGCTGTCGGGCACGAGGCCGCGGCTCTCGCCGGTGTCGAGGTAGACCGCGCCGAGGCGGTCGAGGAAGGCGGTCAGCTCCGGGCCCGCCCCGCGGGCGCCGCGCCCCGAGACCACGAGGACCCGCTTGGCCGACCACAACACTTCGACCGCCTCGGCGATCCGCTCGGGATCGGGCCGGGGGAGCGAGCGCGGCCGGGGCGCGAGGTGCTCGGGCAGGTGCAGGGCCTTCGGCACGGGCGCGCGCAGGGTGTCCGTGGGAAAGTCGATATAGGCCGGACCCGGCTCACCGCCCTCGCCGAGCGCCCGTGAGATCGCCTCGTCGAGTTCGGCGAGCGCCAGCGACGGCTCGCGCACGGTGCGGGCGTAGCGGGTGATCGAGCGTACGATCGCCGTGTGGTCGAGGTCCTGGAGGCCGCCGCGATTCTCCTGGGGACGCGGGCTCGTGCCGGACATGACCAGGATCGGCGCGCGGGAGACGTGGGCGTTGGCGATGCCGGTGACGGCGTTCGTCATGCCGGGGCCGGCCGTCACCAGGGCGACGCCGAGTTCGCCCGTCACCTCGGCATGGGCCTGCGCCATGTGGACCGCGGCGCGCTCGTCGCGCACGTCGACGATGGCGATGCCCTCCGCGTCGAGCCTCATCCAGAGCGGCATAATGTGGCCGCCGCACAGGCCGAAGACCCGCTCGACGCCGCGCCCCTTCAGCGACCTGGCGACCAGCGCGGCGACGCTATCGGCGGTGACCTGCATGGGCGTGATCCTTTCCCGATGGGCTCAGCCGAGCCAGGCGACGAGGGCCGAGACGGTGACGACGGAGACGAGGTGCGAGACCAGGATCGCCCCGGACGTCACCCCCGCCTGAAGGCCGTAGAGCTTGGCGATGGTGAAGGGCCCCGAGCCGATCGGCAGCGCGCTGAGCAGCACCGCCGCCCGCGCCCAGAGCGGGGGTACGTCGAAGACCCCGAAGACGAGGAGCGCCGTCACGGCCGGCTGGAACAGCAGCTTCAGGACGACCAGCAGGCCGATCTGGAGCCGGTCGCCGGCCAGCCCGCTCTCCTGGGCGAGGAACAGGCCGATGCAGATCAGCGCACAGGGCGAGGCCGCGCCGCCGAGCAGCGTGGCGGCGGTCGCCAGCGGCGCCGGTAGCGGCAGGCCGCTGAGGCCGGCGCCGAGACCCGCGATGGGCGCGAGGAACAGGGGGTTGCGCAGCAGCGAGAGCAGGACCCGGCGTATGGTGCTGCGGCGGTCGACGCCCCGGCGCAGCTCGAACTCGACGAGGACGATCGCGGTGAGGAAGAGGACGCAGGCCGTGAACAGGGTGGCGATCACCGCAGCCGGCAGTCCCTCCGGCCCGAACACGAGCAGGCAGAGGGGGATGCCCATGAAGCCGACGTTGCTGTAGCTCGCGTCCAGCCCCTCGATGCTGGCATCGGCCATCGAGCCGCCGCGCCGCCGCCCGAGCCGGAAAGCGAGGGCGAAGGTCACGGCGATGCCGCCCGCAAAGCCCGCCGCGAAGCCGACCTGCCCGATCTCGGCCGGGGTGATCCGGGCCATCGTGGTGAAGATCAGGGCCGGCAGCGCGAGGTAGACGGCGAAGCGGTTGATGCTGTCGGTCGCCTCGCGGGTGAATCCGCCCAGGCGCCCGCACAGGAACCCGACGAGGATCAGCGCGAAGATCGGGACGGCTGCGTTCAGGACGGCCTGCATCGCACCTTCGACGGACTTGGATTGCGGCGGGCGGCGGGGACGGCATCGCGCACGCCCCTCAGGCCGGCGCGCCGGGGCCGGACCCGGCGCCCAGCTGCTCCTTGAGCACCCGGTAGAGCACCTTGCCGGTGGCGTTGCGCGGCACGGCCTCGGCCGCGACGAAGGAGCAGTTGCGCGGCCGCTTGTAGCCGGCCAGACGCTCCCGGCTCCAGGCGATCAGGTCGGCCTCGGTGAGGGCGACGCCGGGATGCAGCACGACCACGGCGTGGACGCGCTCGCCCCAGGTCTTGTCGGCCAGGCCGATCACGGCCACGTCCTGCACGCAGGGGTGGGCGCCGAGCGCCGCCTCGACCTCGGACGGGTAGACGTTCTCGCCGCCGGAGATGATCATGTTGCTCTTGCGGTCCACGAGGTGGATGAACCCGTCCGCATCGCGCCGGGCCATGTCGCCCACCGTGCAGTAGTCTCCGCGGAAGGCGGCGGCGGTCTTCTCCGGCAGCTTCCAGTAGCCGTCGAAGGTGTAGGGATTGCAGGAGTAGAGCTCGCCCGCCTCTCCGTCCGGAACCTCGGCGCCGTCCGCGTCGAGGAGCCGGATGGGCGCCGAGCCGACGCATTCGCGGCCGACCGAGCCGAGCTTCGTGAACTGGTCGCGGGGGTGGAGCATCGTCACCCAGCCGGTCTCGGTCGCCCCGTAGAGCTCGTACAATCCCGAGTTGTGGAACAGCCCCATCACCGCCCGCTTGGTCTCCTGCCGAGCGGGGGCGGAGGAGATCATCAGCTTGGTGACCCGGTCGAGGTCGTAGCGCGCACTCTCCTGCGCCGAGAGGCCGAGCATCATGATGTAGTGCGTCGGCACCAGGGAGGTGAAGGTGGCGCCCCCCTCCGAGAGCGTGCGCAGGCAGTGTTCCGGATCGAAGCTCTTGCGCGAGTAGATCGTCGTCGCCCCGCCGCAATAGCTGAACGCCCCGAAGAAGTAGAGCGAGTTGGCGTGGCACATCGGCATGACGAGGAGCGCCCCGTCGTCCCGGTGGATGCCGAGTTCGATCTCGGTGCAGAGCGCCATCAGGCTCGCCCCGCGGTGGCTGCGGATCGCGCCCTTCGGGCTGCCGGTGGTGCCCGAGGTGTACATCAGCATCCACGGGTCGGTAGCCGCGACCGCGACCGCGGGCTCCGAGTCGGCGGCGGCGGCCAGGAACGCCTCGTAGTCCCGGTAGCCCGCCGGGCAGGGGCTCCGGCCGAAATGGACGATGCGGTCCTCGGGCAGGCCGAGATCGCCCCGCACCCCCTCGATCACGCCCGCCAGCTCGTCTTGGACGATCAGGGCCGACGCCTCGGCGTTGGCGACGATGAAGCGGATCTCGGGGCCGATCAGCCGGAAGTTGACCGGGACCGCGACCAGGCCGGCCTTGGCGGTGGCGGCGTAGATCTCGACCCACTCGAGGCAGTTGTAGGCGAGCACCGCGACGCGCGCGCCCTTCTCCAGGCCGAGGCCGAGCAGGGCGTTGGCCAGCCGGCAGGCGCGGGCGTTCCACAGGCGGAACGTCATCGACCGCTCCAGGTCGCGCGCCCCGAGACGCTCCGGGGTGATCCGGGCATGCACCGAGAGCATCTGCCCGAACGTCAGCAACTCCTTCATCGCCGCCTCCTCCACTCGGTCACAGGATGCGCGTCATCCGATGGCGCCGGCGTATTTCTCCAAGAGCGCCCAGGCTTCCGGCCCGAACTTGCCCTTCCAGGTCTTGTAGAAGTCGGTCTTGGCGAGCGCCTGCTGGAATTGCACCGGGTCCGTGGCGTTGAAGGCCAGGCCCTTGGCCTCGAGGGAGGCCTTGAGCGCGATGCTGTCCTTGACGTTGTCCTCGCGCTGCCTGAGGGCGGCGGCATTGAAGTGCTTGGCCATCACCGCCTGGAACTCGGCGGGGACCGTCTTCCAGACCCGGCCGCTGGCCAGCAGCCAGAAGCCGTCCCAGGCATGGTTGGTCTGCGAGCAGAACTTCTGCACCTCGTAGAACTTCGTCGCGTTGATGATCGCCAGGGGGTTCTCCTGGCCGTCCGTGATCCGGGTCTGGAGCGCGGCGTAGGCCTCGCTCAGGGGGATGCTGGTCGGCGAGGCGCCCAGCGCCGTGAACAGCGACACCCACAGGGGCACCACGGGCACGCGGATCTTGAAGTTCCTGAGGTCCTCGGGGCCGCGGATCGGCTTGGTGCTCGTCGTGACCTGGCGGAAGCCGTTGTCCCACATGGCCTCGAACGGCTGCAGGTTGGCCTTCTCGATGCTGCGGCGCATGTAGGCGCCGACCTCGCCGTCCATCGCCGGCCAGACCTTGTCGTAGCTCGGGAAGACGAAGCCGATGGCCGGCAGCGCGGCCGCGGGCACCAGCGTCGACAGGAGGGTCGTCGGCATGGTCGCGAGTTCGAGGGCCCCCGCGCGCAGCTGCGAGATCATGTCGGTGTCGCTGCCGAGCTGGTTGTTCGGGAACACGGCGATCGAGAGACGCCCGTTCGTCTCCTGCTCGATCGCGGCCACGGCCTCGGCGAGGCGGACGTTGAGCGAGTGGGTGAGCGGCACGTCGTTGCCGAACTTCAGCTTCAGCGGCGCGCCCTGCGCACGCACGATCGCCGGCCGGAACACGGCGCCCGCGCCGAGGGCGGCGCCCGCCAGCCCGAGGAAAGCGCGGCGACCGAGGGCGGTCTCCGCCGCCGCGGGCGGCGTCTCGGTAGGCTCGGCACGGACGGCGTTCGAGAGCGGCAAGGTCACGGCGTTCCTCCATTGATCGCCGCGTCGCCGAATGTGGTCGCGCAGCGTGCTTTATCGAGGGCGGACTTTACGCCCGACACTCGGACATTGAGCACGTCGAGGGCCGACCGGTCCGTCTCGGATCGGCGATCGGCCAGCGACGTCACGGCCGATCCGAATGCGATGCCCGCGTCTCGCCCGCTCCGGGCACCAGCCCAACAAGCGATTCGCGCCTCGCTCGTTTCGAATTCAAAATTGACATGCGGATTTAGAATTTGCAAGGGGTCGCGAATGGTGCAAGACCAGGCTCGGAAGCGCGAGAGGCGATGACGGGCCCGGCACACGTGCAGACCCTGGTCGAGCAGGTCTACGAACGGATCCTTCTGGAGATCTGCGAGGGGACGCTCGCGCCGAACGCGCGGCTGATCCAGGACGAGCTCGCGGCGGCCTACGAGGTCTCGCGCCAGCCCGTGCAACAGGCCCTGATGCTCCTGCGCGACCGCGGCTTCGTGGCCGACGCGCCCAAACGCGGCGTGGTGGTGACGCCGCTGGACGCAGAGGTGCTGCGGGACGTCTACGAGGTCCGGGAGGTGCTCGACGGTCTGGCCTGCCGCCTGGCGGCGCAGCGCGCCTCCGACCGGGCGCGGGCCGAGGGGGACGTCCTGATCCGCCAGGGGCAGGAGGCGATCGCCAGCGGCTCCGTCGCCCGGCAGATCACCGCTGACATCGCGTTCCACCGGTTCATCTATGCCTGCGCCGGAAACGCCTCCGTCGAGGAGGCGGCGCGGCCACACTGGCACTTCGTGCGCCGGATCATGGGCGCGGTCCTGCGCGTCGAGCGCCGCATCTCAAGCGACATCTGGAGCGAGCATGCGGCGATCCTCGACGCGATCGTCGCGTCCGATCCGGACCGGGCCGAGCGGCTCGGTCGCGATCACATCGCCCGTGCCGCGAAGAAGTTCGCCGTCCACGTGCAGGCGCTGCAGGCGCAAGCGGGCGCCGACCAGAAGCGCCGCTCCCTCGCCCACCGGGCGGCGGGCTGATCCGGGCCGGGCGGGCAGGGACTTCACGATCGGTCCAGCCCTGCACCCGTGCCATCCCGAACGCTCGAACAAGCGGTCCGGGCCATCCACGCGCCGGCCGACATGCCGCCGCCGCGCGGGCGGCAGCATGTCTTCCGATGGATCAGACGAACCAGCTGTTCTGGACCGAGGCGGCCGCGATCCCTTCGAGGGTGACGGTGCCGCCGGCCGACAGGGAGAGCACGGCATTGCCGCCGGCGTCGCTGCTCAGGTTGACGCCCTGACCGTTCACCTGGAGGCGATCGCCCTGTGCGAAGTTGAAATCGGTGATCCGATCGTTTCCGCTGATCAGGCCGTCGATCGGCGCGTTGAACACGAACCGGTCGGCACCCGCTCCTCCGGTCAGGATATCGTTGCCGAGGTCGCCGTTGAGCACGTCGGCGCCGGCGCCGCCGAACAGCCTGTCGTCGTTCTGTCCGCCGAAGAGCGAGTCGTTGCCGCTGCCGCCGTAGACGATGTCGTTGCCGATGTTGCCGAGGAGGATCGAGGCATCCGCCGAGGCGGAATAGTCGATCACGTCGGCATCCTGGCCGCCGAAGACCGTATCGAAGCCGGACGTGCCGATGATCGTGTCGGACCCCTTGTTGCCGAACAGGACGTCGTTTCCGCCGCGGCCGTCGATGTAGTCGTTGCCGTCCCCGCCATAGATCGTCTCGTTGCCGGATGCGCCGATGATCCGGTCGTCTCCGGCACCGCCGATGATCGTGGTGTTTCCGCCGCCGCCGTTGATCGTGTCGTCGCCGCCCAGACCCAGGATCACGCTGTCGCCGAGGATGACGTTGAGGACCTCGCCCAGGTCCGTACCGGTCAGGAGACTGGAGGTGGCGTTCACGTTGAGGAGCGTGCCGTCCGGGCTGAGGATCGTGGCGACGCCGTTGATCACGTTGATGCCCGGAAGATTGGCGACCACCCCGAGATTGATCAGGCCGCCGCTGGTGTTCCCGGTGCCGCCCGACGTCAGACCTCCGATGAGGCCACCGATATCCACGATATTGAGGAGGCCGCCGCCACCGAGAAGACCACCGCTATTGGCAGTCGTCGTGGTGGTCGTCGTGGTTCCGCCGCCGAGAAGACCGCCGAGGTTGATGAGAGCCATAGGGAGAACCTTTGCGTTCGGCACGTCGCTCTATGCGTGTGCTTGACGAACGTTCTAACCCATAATTCTACCAGTGCGTGTATCGAACGAAGTTTAAACAACCTGAACTTGGGGTATTAGTTATCGGAACTCTAATGCTTAAATTTTGATGCAGTGCTTGGCGCCGGTGAGGCCAAGCGCGTCGCGCGACACGACGAGCAGGGGCGTCCCGACTTCGGCGTCCACCGCATACCGGCGATCGCGAGGGTCGGTATCATGCGTTTCCCCAGGGTTTCGCCGCGGCCGGGTCGGCGATGTCCTTCGCGGCCGGTCCGAGCCCGGGGGCGAGGAGGAGGCCGTCGGTCTTCCGGCCTGGGCGGAGCGCGGGCGCCCCGCCAAGCAGGTCAGGCATGGACGGAGTTTTGCTTGCAGGGTGGGCTATGGATCTCAACGGCGTCACATCCGTCATCGGCCCGGGCAAGGCCGACGCGTTGCCCGACTGGCAGGATGGGGATGCGTGGCTGGCCGGCGGGACGTGGCTGTTCTCGGAGCCGCAACCGCGGTTGCGCAGGCTGATCGACCTCGCCGGCCTGGGCTGGCCGGCGCATGCGGTCTCCGATGACGGCCTGACCCTGTCGGCGACCTGCACCATCGCGGAACTCGATCGCCTGGAACTGCCGCAGGCGTGGGTGTCGGCTCCCCTCGTCGGGCAGTGCTGCCGGGCCCTGCTGGGATCGTTCAAGATCTGGAACCGGGCGACGGTGGGCGGCAACCTCTGCATGGCCCTGCCGGCCGGACCGATGATCGCGCTGACCGCCGCCCTCGACGGGATCTGCACGGTCCTCACGCCGGGCGGAGGCGAGCGGCTTGTTTCCGTCTGCGACTTCGTGCTCGGCCCCCAGCGGACGGCGCTGCAGCCCGGCGAGATCCTGCGCAGCATCGCCATGCCGGCGGCGGCGCTTTGTCGGCGGAGCGCGTTCCGCCGGATCTCCCTGAGCCCCAACGGCCGCTCCGGAACGCTGGTGATCGGGACGCGCGACGGCCGGGGCGCGTTCACGCTGACGGTGACGGCCGCGACGCGCCGCCCGGTGACCATCGCGTTCGCATCCCCCCCCGACACGCAAACCATGCAGGAGGCCATCGCGGCTGCGATCCCCGGCGGCGCCTGGTACGACGACGTGCATGGCGCGCCGGATTGGCGCCAGCACGTCACCCGCCTCCTCGCGGAGGAGATCCGGCGGGACCTCGTCCCATGATCCTGACCGTCAACGGGCAGGCGCGGGAGGCCGCGCCGCGGCCCGGCCAGTGCCTGCGGACCCTCCTGCGCGAACTCGGCTGGTTCGGCGTCAAGAAGGGCTGCGATGCCGGCGATTGCGGCGCCTGCACCGTTCATCTGGACGGCGAGGCGGTGCATGCCTGCCTGCTGCCGGCCTTCAAGGCCGAGGGGCGCGCCGTCACCACCATCGAGGGGCTGGCCGGTCCCTGCGCGCCCGGCAGCGGGCCGCCGGAACATTTCCACCCGATGCAGGAGGCCTTCCTCGACGCGCAGGGCTTCCAGTGCGGCTTCTGCACGCCCGGGATGATCATGACTGCCGCCGCCCTCGACCAGGGACAGCGGCAGGACCTCGGGACGGCCCTCAAGGGCAACCTCTGCCGTTGCACCGGCTACCGGGCCATCCGCGACGCGGTGGCGGGAACGGCCTGGGCCGAGGCGCCGCAGACCTGTCGCGAGCCCGTCGGACGCAACCTGCGCGCGCCGGCGGCAATGGGGGTCGTGTCGGGAACGGTGCCCTATACCCTGGACGTGGCGATGCAGGGCCTGCTGCACCTCAAGGTCCTGCGCTCCCCCCACGCCCATGCCCGCATCCTGCGGATCGAGCGCGAGGCGGCGCTCCGGCTGCCCGGTGTCGTCGCCGTGTTCACCCACGCGGACGTGCCGGGCCGCCGCTTCTCGACCGGACGCCACGAGAACCCGGCCGACGACGCGCCCGACACGCTGATTCTCGATCCCGTCGTCCGGTTCGTCGGCCAGCGGGTCGCCGCGGTCCTGGCCGAGAGCGAGGCGGCGGCGGAAGCCGGAATCGAGGCCCTCGTCGTGACCTACGCGCCGCGGCCGGCCCTGCTCGATCCGCGCCTGGCGCTCCGCCCGGACGCGCCGCCGGTGCACGATCCCAGGGACCGCGAACCGCCGCCCCCCGGCGCGGACGCGCCGCCGCTCTCGTCCCACCCGAACCTCGCCGCGCAGGCCCGTGGCGCGGTCGGCGACGTCGAGGCGGGGTTCGCCGAGGCCGACCTCATCCACGAGGCGGAGTACGTGTCCCAGCGGGTGCAGCACGCGCATCTCGAGACGCACGGCGCCATCGGCTGGCTCGACGCGGATGGCCGGCTCGTGCTGCGCTCCTCGACGCAGGTGCCCTTCCTGACGCGCGACGCGCTCTGCGCCCTGTTCGACCTCGGCCGCGACCGGGTGCGCGTGCTGTGCGGGCGCGTCGGCGGCGGGTTCGGCGGCAAGCAGGAGATGCTGACCGAGGACCTCGTCGCCCTGGCGGTGCTCAGGACCGGACGGCCCGTGCAGTGGGAGATGACGCGCCAGGAGCAGTTCACCGCCACCACGACCCGCCATCCGATGCGGGTGCGCGTCAAGATGGGAGCCCGCCTCGACGGCACGCTGACGGCGATCGCGCTGACCGTGCTCGCGAATACCGGCGCCTACGCCAACCATGCCGGCGGCGTGCTGCATCACGGCTGCAATGAATGCATCGCCGCCTATCACTGCCCGAACAAGCGGGTGGAGGGCACCAGCGTCTACACGCACACGATGCCGGCGGGCGCGTTTCGGGGCTACGGCCTCAGCCAGACCATCTTCGCGGTCGAGTCGGCCATCGACGAACTGGCGCGCGGGCTCGGCATCGATCCGTTCGCGATGCGCCGCCGCAACGCCGTGCGGCCGGGCGATCCGATGGTGGCCACCAGCCTGGAGCCCCACGACGTCGAGTACGGCTCCTACGGGCTCGATCAGTGCCTCGACCTCGCGCAAGCCGCATTGGCCGAGGATCGGAGCGCCCCCCCGCCCGGGCCGGACTGGCTGATCGGCCAGGGCATGGCGATGGCGATGATCGACACGATCCCGCCGCGCGGCCACTTCGCCCATGCCCGTATCCGCCTGGACGCCGACGGCACCTATGCGCTGGCGGTCGGGACGGCCGAGTTCGGCAACGGCACCAGCACCGTGCACGCGCAACTCGCCGCGCAGGTGCTCGGCACCACGCCCGACCGTATCCGGCTGATCCAGGCCGACACCGACGCGGTCGCACACGACACCGGCGCCTATGGCAGCACCGGCACCGTGGTCGCGGGACAGGCCAATCTTCGCGCGGCGACGGCGTTGGCGCAGGCGCTCACGGCGGAGGCCGCAGCTCGGATGGGGGTCGAGGCGGCGGCCTGCCGCCTGTCGCACGAGGGTGTGGAGACGCCGGCCGGCCCGGTCCCGCTCTCCGCCCTCGCGCCGATGGAGATGCGGGCCGAGGCCGACGGGAGCCCGCGCTCGGTCGCCTTCAACGTCCAGGCGTTCCGTGTCGCCGTGCATCCGGGCAACGGCGAGGTGCGCATCCTGGCCAGCATCCAGGCCGTCGATGCCGGCGTGGTGATCAACCCGATGCAGTGCCGCGGGCAGGTCGAGGGCGGCGTGGCCCAGGCGCTGGGTGCGGCGCTCTACGAGGATTACCGCTTCGACGCGGACGGCGCCGTGACCACGCAGACCTTCCGCGACTACCACATCCCGGCCTGCGCCGACGTGCCCGACACCCGTGTGCTCTTTGCCGACACCTACGACCGCATCGGCCCGCTCGGCGCCAAGTCCATGAGCGAGTCCCCCTACAATCCCGTCGCCCCGGCCCTGGCCAACGCGATCCGCGACGCCACCGGCGCGCGGCTGACGGCGACGCCGTTCGCGCCCGACCGGATCTTCCGCGCCGTCATGGAGGCCGTCGCGGCGCGCCGATAAAGGCCTCCGCGATGGGCGCAGGACCGCCGCGCGCCTTGACGAACGGGCCGCCGGGCGCTCTCGGTTGCGGTGACGGACGAGGCAGGGGCCGTCGCAACGGGGCGAACGGTTTGACCTATCCGCGCGATCTGATCGGCTACGGCCGCACGCCGCCACAGGCCGACTGGCCCGGCGGCGCCCGCATCGCGGTGCAGTTCGTGCTGAACTACGAGGAGGGTGGCGAGAACTGCATCCTGCACGGCGACCCGGCCTCGGAGTCCTTCCTCACCGAGATCGTGAACGCCGAGCCCTGGCCGGGCCTGCGGCACATGACGGTCGAATCCGTCTACGAATACGGGGCGCGGGCCGGCTTCTGGCGGCTCTGGCGGCTGTTCACCGCGCGCGGCATCCCGTTGACGGTCTTCGGCGTGGCGACCGCGATGGCCCGCAACCCGGAGGCCGTCGCGGCGATGCGCGAGGCGGAGTGGGAGATCGCGAGCCACGGCCTCAAGTGGATCGACTACGCCCGGTTCGAGCGCGCGGCGGAGGCAGCCGACATGGACGCGGCGATCCGGCTCCACACCGAGGTCACGGGCGAGCGCCCGCTCGGCTGGTACACGGGCCGGTTCTCGGTCCACACGCGCGACCTCGCGATGGAGCGCGGCTTCACCTACCTCGCCGATTCCTACGCCGACGACCTGCCGTACTGGATGGCGGGGCCCAAGGGCCCTGCGCTGATCGTGCCCTACACCATGGAGGTCAACGACATGCGCTTTGCCGTGGCGCAGGGCTTCAACTCGGGCGACCAGTTCTTCGCCTACCTGCGCGACGCGTTCGACGTGCTCTACGCCGAGGGGGCGCAGACGCCGAAGATGATGTCGGTCGGGCTGCATGGCCGGCTGGCCGGACGCCCCGGCCGGATCGCGGGCCTGATGCGCTTCCTCGACCACGTCGCCGCGCATGACGGCGTCTGGCTGACCCGCCGCATCGACATCGCCCGGCACTGGATCGCGAAGCACCCGCCGGGCTGAGCCGCCGGGCGCTTCGCGATCCGGCCTCCGATCAGGCCGTGCGCTCCGAGAAGATCGCCTTCTTGACGATGGCGTGCACGCCCCAGTTGCCGTCAACGACCTGGGTGATCCCGAAATCGACGGCGATCGACATCAGCGAGATCGCCTCGTCCTCGGTCAGCCCCTTCGCGTGCATCAGGAAGGACCGCATCTTGTGGAAGGCGTCGCGCATGGCGAGGTCGATGGAGGATTTGGTGAAGATCGCGCTTTGCGCGTCGGGGCCGAGGTCGCGCAGGTAGTTCGGATAGCTGAAGCCCGAGAGCACCCAATCCTCGGCCGTCTCGATCATCGGGAAGTCGAGCGCTTCCAGCGAGGTGCCGGCGAGATCGGCCTTCTTGTGCAGGACGAACTGGAACGTCCCGGTGAGCGAACACTCGATCGCTGTGCCGCAGAGTTCGGAATCGCCCTGGCTGGCATGGGGATCGCCGACCGAGAACAGGGCGCCCGGCACGGCGACCGGATAGTACATCGTCGCGCCCTTGCCGATGCGCCAGTTGTCGATGTTGCCGCCCGTGTAGCTCGGCGGAATCGAGTTCACCATGTCGGCCTCCGCCGGGGCGAGGCCCATCGTCCCGAAATGCGGACGGATCGGCACGCGGATGCCCTTGAGCACGTCGAAGGTGCGCGTCGTCGTGGTGTGGTCGACGGGAATGCCGGGATAGTCGATCGTCGGGTGCAGCACCCCGTTCGGATCGGTCACGCCGGGCCACTTGAAGCTGTAGACGGCCTTCGCCCAGTCGCGCCCGCCGCTGGCATCGACCTCGTAGATCGTGATGACCTCGCGCTTCTTGCCTTCGAGCATGTCGTTGTAGTGGTAGCCCCACCAGGCCGCCGCGTTGCTGCCGAAGGTCGAACCCTTGAACTTCGGGTTGGCGGAGGGGCGCGGCGACACGTCGAGGATGCGCACCTCCAGCACGTCGCCGGCCTCCGCCCCGCGGATCGCCACCGGCCCGGTGCAGATGTGGACGCCGAGGCCGCCGCCCGGCCCGAGCTTGGCATCCTCGGGACCGGCGCCGCGGCGGGCGACGCCCTTGGTCTCCTTCGTCCAGAGGAAGACGCTCTCGGCGCCCGCGTCGCCCGTGACCATGCGCTCGGCATCGTCGTTGGCGTGGTGGGTCAGGGTCTCGATGGTGACGAAGTCGCCGGACGCGATCTCGACCTGCGGCTTCAGATTCCTGCTGAAATAGCCCCAGTGCACGGTCTCGGCCGTGGCGGGCAGATGGTAATGCGCCGATTGCGTCACGCCCTTCCGGCTCGCCTGCGCCAGGGCCGGGCTGACCAGCGACAGACCCCCGGCCGCCAGGGCCGCCGCGCCCCCGGACGCCACGAAGCCGCTCTTGAGGAAGGCGCGCCGCTCGGGCTGCATGTCGCGCCGGTAGCGGAGACGGTGCTCCGCGAAGGCAGCGCAGGTCGGATCGTCGCCACGGCACATGGGGTGATCTCCGGAACGGAAGCGTCCGGAGTCATGATGCAAGGCGGCAGCCATGCTTGGCCAGGGCATGGGCCGTCCCGTATCGGTCATCCGGCCATCATCCGTGCCCGCCGCCGCCCGGCACGACGCCTCGACCATGCCGACGACCGGCATGGGCGAGACCTCCTGCAGCGCCTGGAGGCCCGGATCGCCGAAGCAGGCGAAGTAGACCGCCTCGCATCCCGCGACAGGACCGGCGCGCGATGTCGCGCACTCCAAATCGGGCGGTGGGCCGGCCGCTTCGTCGAAGCGGTCGCATTCGCCTCGACGACCGGCGCGAGACTCGATTCCTGCGGAACGAGACCATCGAGGACCGCGCGCAGGGTCATCGAACGATCGGCGACGACGACGGGGTGGGACAGGCGCCTCAGCCCCGTCCGATCACCGCCTCGATCTGCCCGTGGGGCTCGTCGGTGGGCAGGAACACGGTGCCCGGATTCTCCAGGCCGAACGGCGTCAGGTCGATCGGGACGTAGTGCTTGTTGGGCATGGCGAAGCCGATCTCGGCGATCTCGGGGATCGCCGCCAGGACGGCCTCGCCCATGCGGTACATGCTGTCCTGAACGCCGTAGCTGTAGGTGGTGCCGAACACCTCGATCAGGATGTCGAGGACCTTCGCATTGGTCGCGGCGTAATCGGAGGGTGCGCCGTTCCACGTCCAGGTCGCGTCCATGGCGGTGGCGGCGATGCGGTCGGTCGCATCGGGCAGCGTGCGGTACTCGTCCGCGACGAAGTCGACCCAGCCCGACTGCGTGGTCTTCATGAAAGTGAAGCCTCGGAGCCCCGACTGGAGCACGGCTCCGTCGCGGCGCGCCAGAAGCTTGACGTAGCCCGTGCCGTTTCCGTCGAGGATGAAGACGTGGCCGTGCGGCCGGCCGCCGATGGCCTGGCGCAGCCAGCGGGTTTCCAGGCCCTCGACCAGCATTTCCTCGACCTGCGGGTACGTCTCCAGGAAGGTTTTCACGACGGCTTGCGCGAACGCCTCCTTGTCGAGGGACAGGTTCTTGGCCGCGACCACGTTGACGATGTTCTTGATGCTGTCGGTGGCGACGCAGGCCCGGTTGTCGCCCTTCGTCCAGGCGGCGTCGAAGGCGCCCGTCATCAGCACCGTGAGCGAGAGCTCGCGCGGGGTGTGATGGTCGCCGTCGCGGGTGAGCCGCATCACCCGCACGCGGCCCTTGCCGTATTGGGAGGCGGTCAGTGGCATTTCTTACTCCGCGTGGCGACGTGGGTCTGACGGACGGTCTGGGTGCTCGGACGAGGCCGCCCGATGCTGGCGGCCTCGCTGCTGGTGAGGCCGTCGAAGGACAGGTTCAGGGTCACCGCCGAGATCGCGCAGGACAGGATGCCGGATTCGAGCGGCGGGTGCAGCCCATGGGGCATCGGCTTGAAGAAGGCCGGAGCGACCAGGGGGATCATGCCCTACGGCGGACACGGGTTTTGATCGTCCCTGCCCGTGAGCCGATCCTGACCCGCGCGTTGCTCCTTCGCGGGGGAGGGCGACGCGCGCCAAGACGGGTTTCCCGAACCGAACCGTAAAACCTATGTCGTCCGTCGCTCCCGCATGGGAGCGGAGACCCGCGCCTCCTCCGCCAGCGTCGCGGGATGGGTGCATACGACAGGCCCTCGGAGGAAGGTCCGGCTTTCGCGGCCGGCCCGTTGCCTGCAAAGACCGGGCCTGCGATGCCTCGCCATCGCCCGTTTCCATCGGAGACCCGGCCATCATGGGTTCGACGCTCGCCGCCCTGAACCAAGCCCCGGCGGCAGACTTCGTGTCGGCGCTCGGTGCCGTCTTCGGGCATGCGCCGTGGGTTGCCGAGGCGGCTGCGGCGCAGCGACCCTTTCCCACCGTAGGGGCCCTGTTCGCCGCCATGGGCGGCGCGGTCCATGGTGCGTCGGACGCCCGGCGGCTGGCGCTGCTCGCGGGCCATCCCGAGATCGCCGGACGTACCGCCCGCTCGGGCGACATCGCACCGGACCCGATCGCCGAACAGGCCTCGGTGGGGCTCGATCGGCTGTCCGACGCCGAGTACGCCCGCTTCGAGGCGCTCAATGCGTCCTACCGCGAAAAATTCGGGTTCCCGTTCATCCTGTGCATCGAGCGGCATGGCCGCGCCTCCCTGCTCAGGACGTTCGCGGCACGGCTGGCCTGCGTGCCCGACGCCGAGCGGAGCACGGCCGAAGCCGAGGTGATGCGGATCGCGGCGATCCGCCTGAACGCCCTGGTCGACGGCGGCGGAGGGCTCCCCACGACGGGCCGGATCTCGACCCACGTCCTCGACACCGTCCGGGGCCGGCCGGCGGCAGGGGTCGCGCTCGAACTCGTCGAGTTCGTCTCGCCGACCGAGACGGCAATCGTCGCACGCGCGACGACCAACGCGGACGGCCGCACCGACCTGCCGCTGATCCACGGGCGCCCCGTGCCGGTCGCGACCTACGAGCTGCGCTTCTGGCTGGGCGACCATTTCCGCCGGGTCGGGCCCTCCCTCGACCTTGACCTGCCCGAGCCGCCCTTTCTCGACGTCGTGCCGCTGCGCTTCGGCGTCGGCGATCCGGAGGCCCACTATCACGTGCCGCTGGTGGCGACCCCGTGGAGCTACCAGACGTATCGCGGCAGCTGACCCCGCCGCCGGGAGCCGGGAACCGCGGGGCGGCCGGGCCGGCCGCCGTCACCGGACGCACCTCCGCCGCCGACCACGCCACCGTTCGAGCCTGCCGACGATCCTGGTCGACCGGTGACGGCCACCTCGACAGCTCCCACGCCCTGTCGACGGGACGCGGTCCGCGGCGGCGACGCCGTCGGCCCCGAACAAGGGGGTCGGTCCTTCCTTCGAGCGGCGGGCGAGGGGGGAAGGAGGGAGGGCGGCATCCATGTCAGGAGGTGCCGAACAGCCTTCGTGCCAGTTCGCCGTGCCGTTCGCGCAATTGGCGCGTGTCGAGCCCCACCGGGTGGCCGTCGATCACCCGCCATCGCCCGGCGACCATCACCCGGTCGGCCCGGTGCGCGCCGCACAGCACCAGCGCCGCGAGCGGATCGTGGGCGCCGGAGAAGCGCAGTTCGTCCAGCGTGAACAGGGCGAGGTCGGCCTCGCGGCCCTCCTCGATCCGGCCGATGTCGGTGCGACCGAGGCAGGCGGCGGAGCCCTCCGTCGCCCAGCGGAGCGCGTCGAGATGCGTGACCTTCTCGGCCCCGTAGGTGAGGCGGTTGAGCATCAGGGCGTGCCGGACGCCCTCCATCAGGTTGGAACTGTCGTTCGAGGCGGAGCCGTCGACGCCGAGGCCGACGGGGCTCCCGGCCGCCTCGAGTTCGCAGGTCCGGCAGAGGCCCGAGGCCAGCGTCATGTTCGAGGTCGGGCAGTGGCAGACGCCGACACCGGCACGTCCGAGGCGCGCGACCTCGTCGTCGTTGAAGTGGATGCCGTGGGCGAGCCAGGCCCGCGGGTTCATCCAGCCGACCTCCTCCAGGTAGTCGACCGGGCGCTGGCCGAACAGCGCCAGGCAATAGGCGTCCTCGTCGAGGGTCTCGCCGAGATGGGTGTGCAGGCGGCAATCGAAGCGCTCGGCCAGCGCGGCGCTCTCGCGCATCAGCCGCTTCGTCACGTTGAAGGGCGAGCAGGGCGCCAGCCCGATCTGCGCCATCGCGCCGGGGGCGGGATCGTGGAAGATCCGCAGGACGCGCTCGCTGTCGGACAGGATGGTGTCGTCGTCCTGGACCAGCGTGTCCGGCGGCAGGCCGCCGTCCTTGTCCGAGAGGCTCATGGAGCCACGGGTGACGAAGGCCCGGATGCCGAGCGCCCGCGCCTCCTCGACCTGGATGTCGACCGAGGCTTCGAGGCCCTTGGGAAACAGGTAGTGGTGGTCTCCCGCCGTGGTGCAGCCCGACAGCAGGAGTTCGGTATAGGCAAGCCGCGTCGCGAGCCGGAAGGCCTCTGGGGTGAGCTTGTCCCAGACCGTGTAGAGGGCCTTCAGCCAGGGAAACAGCGGCTTGTTGATCGCCGCCGGATGGGCGCGGGTCAGGGTCTGGAAGAAGTGGTGGTGCGTGTTGACGAGGCCCGGGATCACCACGTGGCGCGAGGCGTCGAGGGTCTCGTGCACGGGCGTCGCCGGCTGGCCGCCCGCGGGGATGCGCTCGACGATGCGCGTCCCCTCGACGACGATCCCGCCGGCGGAATCCTCGGCGAGGATCGCCAGCGGGTTCCTGATCCAGAGGCGATGGGCTCCGGCGTTGCGTACGGTCATCCTGGCTCCCGATTCCGACCCCTGCCGAGGGCTGCGTGTCCGCAACGCAGGACGACCCGGGCGCGATCCACCCGAGACCGCTTCCCGGTTCGGGTGTGCCCGCGGGCCGATGCACGGGCCTCACGCCCGCAGGGACAGGCGCGAGACCAGGTTGACGAGTTGCGACTGCCGGTGCGTCCCGGTCTTGGCGAAGACCGTCTTGAGCTGGCTGCGCAGGGTCGCGACCGTCACGCGCGAGCGGGCGGCGATCTCGGCGAGGTCCCGGTCGCGGGCGAGGTCCTGGACGAGGCGGATCTCGGCCGCGGTCAGGCCGTAGCCCTGCGCGAGCAGGGCGTCGGCCGGCCCGGAGCGCGCGGCCGGATCGGTGATCAGGAGGAGGGCCCGCGCGCTCTGGAACACGTCCCGCGCCGAAGCGAGGATCGGCGCGGCGTGGACGACGAGGGGCGGGCGGCCGGGACGCGGGATCGCCACCGCCGGCAGCGGGGCCGCCTCGTGGGCCCGCCCCCGGTGAAGGACGCTGCCGATCAGCCGGCCGAGCGCCGCGTTGGCCGACGCGCCGGCCGCCACCGGAACCCCGTGGAGCACCTGCAACGCCCCGCCGAGTTCGGCGCGCGCCCGCTCGTTGAGGCGGACCACCCGGCCGCCGGAATCGAGGAGCAGGCAGCCGCAGGCCATCATCTCGAAGGCGTCGAGCATCGACTCGGCACGGGCTTCGGCGAGCTGCACGGCCATCCGCCCCGCCCGCTGGAGATGGGGCACCATCGCCTCGATCAGGGCGACCTCGCGGTGCGAGAACATCTCCTGGCCGGTCCGGCGCTCGGCCGAGAGCATGATGCTGCGCTGCCCCTCCGGCGCGAGGTAGATCCCGGCGAACCAGCGCAAGCCCTGCCGCCCGGCGAAGTCGGCGTTGAAGGGGACGCTGTCGAGTTCCTCCGGCGTGAAGATGTGCGATTCGACCAGGACGCCCTGGAGGTTCGTCAGCGCCGGAATCCCGCGGCCGAGGCGCGGGTTGTCCGAGAACCAGCCGTCGCGCATGCCGACCGCCACGGCCTCGTCGAGCCCTCCGGAGCAGGCCGGGGCGATCGCCGAGCGGGGTCCGGGCAGGATCAGGGCGCCCTCTGCGCCGAGGGCGTCGGCATAGTCCTGGAGGACGGCCCGCCACAGGTCGGGCCGGAGCGCGGCCTCGTAGAAGCGGTCGATGACCGCGCCGACCCTGTCTTCGCGAAGCTCCGGCATGGTTGTGGGCGATCGTCTCCCCCGGACACCGGCACGCCGTGTCCCGGATGTCGGAATTCTTATACGGTGTTGAGAATTACCCCAAATGGGGGATGCGCCAAACCACACGTTGCGGGCCGTATCCACCCGTCGCTTGAAGGTGGGGAGGAATTCATGCGCAGTCGGGGTGAATTTCCGGCGTGGCTGACGAGGCGGGGTTACTTCGCGCGGCTGCGGCGCTGGACGAAGCCGAAGCGGAAGCCGGCAGCCGCCCAGTCGCCGGCCGCGATCGCAGCAACGGCCGGGGACGCGGTCGAGCCCTCGAACGTGCTGGCGTTCCCGGAGCAGCCCGGCAGCCAACGCGCGGGTGATGTCGAAGCGCGGCGGCGACGCGGCTCGGCCTGAGCGGACGCGAGACACCGGGCCGCTGGTCGCGGCCGACACAGGTCTGCAAACCCGGGCTCGGAAGCCCGTTATGGCGCGCGTCCCTTTCCCCTCTCCGGGAGAGGGTGGCCCGCCGCGCGGGTCGGGCATTCCTCCGGATCGCAGTCGATCGAAGCCCGTGCAGGCCGTAGGGCGGCGGTTCGATTGTGGAGTCCGGTGACGGTCCGGCGCGGATACAGTGGATCGGGCGTTCCCGGTCTCGCCGCACTCTTGCCCAGCGGAAGAGTCTGACGCTATCACCGGCCCCGCGAATACAACCGAGCGCCGCATGCCGTCTGTCCGTCTCCCGGTGTCAGCGATCCTCCTGATCGCGCTCGCCGTCCTGTTCGGTCCGCTCCGGGACAGTGCCGGCGCAGCCCCCGCGAGCGGGCGCGCGGCCCTGGTCGTCGCCAACACCGCCTATCCCGACGCGGATGCCCCGCTCGCGAGTCCGGCCGGCGATGCACGCGCGCTCTCCGACGAATTGAAGCGCCGGGGCTTTGCCGTCGAGGAGGTCTCGAACGTCGCCAAGGACGCGATGAAGGCCGGCATCGAGCGTTTCCTGCGCGGCGTCGAGCCGGACGGCATCGCCGTCGTGTTCTTCGGCGGCTACGGCATCCAGGTCGGCCGCCGGAACTACCTGATCCCGGTCGATGCCCGGATCTGGAGCGAGGCGGACGTGGTGCGCGACGGCATCGCGCTCGACGGCATCCTCGAAGAACTGGCCAAGCGCCGGGTGGCGATCCGCGTCACCATCCTCGACGCCTCGCGGCGCAACCCGTTCGAGCGGCGCTTCCGCAGTTTCTCGCAAGGGCTGGCGCCTGCTACAGGCGCACCGGGGACGCTGACCTTGTATTCCACGGCGGCCGGCGGGGTCGTCAACGAGGGGCCCGGTCCGCGCAGCCCCTTCGTCACCGAACTGGTGCAGCAGATCGCCGGCTCGGACCAGACCGCCGAGCAGGCCTTCACCGCCACCCGCGACGCGCTGGCCAAGAAGACCCGCAACGGCCAGGTGCCGGCCGTGGTCGCCAACCTGGACGAGACCTTCTCCTTCGATCCGGACCGGCCGCGGGCCTCCGTGGTGCGCAGGAAGCCCGAGGACGGGGGCGATCAGGTCGCCAAGGACCAGTTGGGGAAGGACCAGCAGGGCAAGGATCAGCAGGCCAGGGAACAGCAGGCGAGGGATCAGGCCGAGAAGGACCGGATCGCCAGGGATCAGGCGGCCAAGGAGCAGGCCGCCAAGGATCGGGTGGCTCGGGACCAGTCGGCCCGGGACCAGACGACGAAGGACCAGGCCGCGCGGGACCAGACCGCCAGGGATCAGGCCGCGCGAGACAAGGCGGCCCGCGAGCAGGCGGAGACCCGCGCGTTCGACGCGGCCCAGGCCAGGCGCACGAAGCCGGCCTTCGAGGACTTCCTGGCGCAGTATCCGGCCGGAGCCTTCGCGGGCAAGGCCCGCGCAGAGGTCGCGCGGATCGACGCCGAGGAGCAGCAGGCGCAGTCGGATTTCGACGATGCCGAGGGCGTGGGCACCCAGGCCGCCTACGAGGTCTTCCTGTCGCGCCATCCCACCGGGCCGAACGCGGACAAGGCCAGGGCCGAGATCGCCCGGCTCGCGGCGATCTCGGAGCGCAAGACGGTGCAGGAGAACGAGCGCCTCGCCTCCCTCGACCGGCGCATCGGCACGAACGCGGCCGACGAGTCCGCCTATTACGAGCGCGGGCAGTTCTATGCGCAGCGAGGCGAGGCGGCGGCGGCGATCGCCGACTTCGACCAGGCGATCCGCCTGAACCCGGCAAGCCCCGAAGCCTTCAACAACCGCTGCTGGATGCGGGCCATCTCCAACGACCTCAAGCGGGCGATGGCCGATTGCAACGAGGCCCTGAGGCTGCGCCCCGGGTTCGTCGACGCCCTCGACAGCCGCGGCCTGATCAACCTCAAGGCCGGCGCGCTACGCGCGGCGATCGCCGATTACCAGATCGTGCTCAAGGCCGACCACGCCCACGCCTCCGCCCTCTACGGCCTGGGGTTCGCGCGGGTGCGGACGGGGGACAAGATGCAGGGGAACAAGGACATCGCCGAAGCCCTCGCCCTCAACCCCCAGATCGACAAGGATTTCGCCAGCTACGGACTGCGCTGATGCGCCGACGACCGGGGACCGCGTGACGGACCGCACGCAAGTCGGTCGCGAAAGCTGTCATGCCATGTTGATCGGCGAAAGACGCCGTGTGAAAAGAGCTTAGCGGCCTCACGGCACGCCGAGCGACTTGGAGGGTCTAATGTTCGGTTCTTCGAGCGGAGTGAAACGCATTCTCGGCGGGGCGGCCCTGGGGTTCCTCGTCTTCGGCGGGGGAGCCCGGGCCGAGGACGTGAGCGAGGCGCAGATCCTCAAGGCCCTGTCACCGCCCGGCGCGCCCCGCACGCGCAGCCTCTCGATCGGCGCCCCGGCGCCGGCGCCGGCGCCTGCCTTCTCGGCCGACGACTCGTTCGTCGACGCCCTGCGCAACAAGCCGAGCCGCTCGCTCTCGGTCGGCGAGCGGGAGAAGCTCGGCGCGGTGGCGGCCAGCAAGCCTCAGATCGACCTGCCGATGGAGTTCGACTACAATTCCGTCGTGCTGCGCGGGCCGGCCCTGTCCAACGCGAACAACCTCGGCAAGGCCCTGTCCAGCGAGGCGATGCGGGGCCAGACCTTCATGATCGCGGGGCACACCGACGCCAAGGGCACGGATGCCGCCAACCAGAAGCTGTCGGAACGCCGCGCCGACGCGGTCAAGCTGTTCCTGGTCCAGACCTACCGCATCCCGGCCTCGAACCTGATCACCGTCGGCTACGGCAAGTCCCACCTGAAGAACCCGACCGATCCGGCAGGCCGCGAGAACCGCCGGGTGCAGGCCGTCAACATGCTCCAGGTGAAGACGGCCGGGCGCTGAGGCCGGTTTTCAGGAACCGAGACCCAAACCCGGCGGGCGCCCGCGCGTGACGCCACGCGGTCCCGCCGGGACGCCGCCATCGGCGCGGCCCGGACAGGCCGGCACCCGTCGGGGCCGGCGCATGCAACGCCCCGAGCCCGGACCTCCGCTGAGCCCATGCGCGACCTCCCGAAACCTTCCTCCCGGCGGCGTCCCTACGCCCTCGGGATCGCGTTGGCGTTCGCCTGCGCCGCCGGCCCGGCCGCCGCGGAAAGCACCCCGGAGCGCACCAGCGTTCTCGGCGTGCGTGCGGGCTCGACCTGCCTGAAGGAGCAGGTCCGGGTCACCGGCTTCGCGCTGGCCCGCGAGGAGGGCGGCGCGAGCATTCCCTTCGACGGCTACCGCGTCACCGAGATCCTGGTGGCCGAGGGCGACACCGTCACGAGCGGCCAGGAGATCCTGAAGGCCGTGCGCCAGGGGGGCGAGGCCCCCGGCATGCCGCGCCCGGCCACGCCCGAAGCCTTCAGCCTGCGCGCGCCCATCGCCGGCAAGGTGACGCGGCTCAACGCCCGGATCGGCATGGTGACGGGGGCGCCCTCCGGCCAGGCCGCGCCCTCCGCGGTGCCCGCCGGCATGCCCGATCCGCAGGTGCGGATCATGGCCGATGCCGGGATCGACCTGGTGGTCGACGTGCCGAGCCCGTATGCCGCCAAGGTCCGTGCCGGGTTGTCCGCCCGGGTGATCCCCGACGACGGCCCCGAGATCCGCGGCACCGTGCGGGTGCCGGTGAGCGAGGTCGATCCCCGCACGCAGCTCGGCCGCGCGCGCCTGACGATCGAGCCGCCCACCGCCCTGCGGCCGGGCCAGTTCGCCAGCGCCGTGATCGAGACGGCGCGGGATTGCGGCCTGTCGGTGCCGCGCTCGGCCGTGACCTACCAGAACGGCCTGCCCACGGTACAGGTGCTGAACGGGACCAAGGTCGAGACCCGCAGCATCCGCACCGGGCTCTCCGACGAGACCACCGTGCAGGTCCGCGAGGGGCTGGCCGAGGACGAGCCCGTGGTCGCCAACGCGGGCACGGCGCTGCGCGCGGGCGACAGGGTCACGCCGGTGATCACGGGCAAGGTCGGGACCGCACGCTGATGGCGATCAACATCTCGGCGCTGGCGATCCGGCGTCCGCTTCCCTCCGTCGTGGCCTCGATCATCCTGCTGGCCCTCGGCTGGTCGAGCTTCATGCGCCTGCCGGTCACGCGGCTGCCCTCGGCCGACATCCCCCTGATCTCCGTCGTTGTCTCCCAGTTCGGCGCGGCGCCGGCCGAGATCGAGAGCCAGGTCACCAAGACCGTCGAGGACGGGGTCTCGGGCGTGGAGGGCGTGCGCCACATCGCCTCCTCCGTCACGGACGGGCTCTCGGTGACGACGATCGCCTTCCGCCTGGAGAGCAACACCGACCGGGCGCTCAACGACGTCAAGGACGCCATCACCCGCATCCGCGGCAACCTGCCCCAGAGCGTGCAGGAGCCCCTGATCCAGCGCGTGGACGTGGTCGGCCTGCCCATCGTCACCTATGCCGCGACCGCGCCGAACAAGAGCCCGGAGCAGGTCTCCTGGTTCATGGAGAACACCGTCAAGCGCTCGCTCCAGGACGTGAAGGGCGTGGCCGAGGTGGCGGTGATCGGCGGGGTCACCCGCGAGATCCTGGTCTCCCTCGATCCCGACCGGCTCCAGGCCTTCGGCCTGAGCGCGGTCGACGTGAGCCGGCGGCTCTCGGGCACCAACATCACCGTCACGGGCGGGCGGGCCGAGATCGGCGGGCGCGACCAGGCGATCCGCACGCTGGCCTCGGCCAAGACCCTGGAGGACCTGGCCGGCACCATGATCACCCTGCCGACCGGCGGGCAGGTGCGGCTGGAGGACCTCGGCCGCGTCACCGACACCATCGCCGACCGGCGCACCTTCGCGCGCCTCAACGGCGAGCCGGTGGTGGCGATCGGCATCAAGCGGGCGCAAGGGGCCAGCGACGTGGTCGTCGCCAAGGCGGTGGAGAAGCGGGTCGAGCAGATCCGCTCCGAGAACCCGGACTTCGAGCTGAAGCTGATCGACACCTCCGTCGCGTTCACGCTCGGCAACTACGAAGCGGCGATCCACACCCTGTTCGAGGGCGCCTTCCTCGCGGTTGTGATCGTGTTCCTGTTCCTGCGGGACTTGCGCGCCACGGTGATCGTGGCCGTCTCCCTGCCGCTCTCGATCTTCCCGGCCTTCTGGGCCATGGACGCGCTGGGGTTCTCCCTCAACCTCGTCAGCTTCCTGGCCATCACCCTCTCGACCGGCATCCTGGTCGACGATTCCATCGTCGAGATCGAGAACATCGTCCGCCACATGCGGATGGGGAAACCGGCCAAGCAGGCGGCGATGGAGGCCGCCGACGAGATCGGGCTCGCGGTCATCGCGATCTCGCTCACCATCATCGCGATCTTCACGCCGGCGAGCTTCATGTCCGGCATCGCCGGGCAGTTCTTCAAGCAGTTCGGCATCACGGTGGCCGTGCAGGTGTTCTTCTCCCTGCTCGCCGCCCGCTTCATCACGCCGATGCTGGCGGCCTACCTGATGAAGCCGCACACCAAGCCGGAGCCGCCGCCGGGGCCGGTGCTGCGGGCCTATACCCGCCTCGTCACCCTCTCGGTACGCTACTACTACCTGACGGTGCTGATCGGGCTCGCCTTCTTCGCCGCCTCCATCGCCAGCATCGGCCTGCTGTCGAAGGGCTTCCTGCCGGCCCAGGATTCCTCCCGCTCGGTGATGGCGCTGGAGCTTCCGCCGGGCTCGCAGCTCGCCGAGACGGAGAAGGTCACCGAGGACATCGTCGCCGTCATCCGCGGCCTGCCGCAGGTGCGGAGCGTCTTCGTGGACGGCGGCCGCGTGCCCAAGGAGCCGATCGAGTCGCGCCGCGCCTCGTTCATCATCAACTACACCGCCAAGAACGAGCGCTCGGTGACGCAGCGCGACCTGGAGCGGGAGATCGGCGCGCGCCTGCGGCAGGTGCCCGACATCCGCTTCTACTTCGTGGACGAGAACGGCCTGCGGGCGATCTCCCTGGTGGTGCGCGGCTCCGACCCGCGCATCGTGGCCAACGTCGCCAGCGAACTCGCCGGCCAGATGCGCCGCCTGCCCACCGTCGCCAACGTGATCTCCGGCACGACGCTGGACCGGCCCGAACTCCGTATCCGCCCGCATCTCGACCTCGCCGCGCGGCTCGGCGTGTCGCCGACGCTGCTGGCCGAGACCATCCGCGTCGCCACCATCGGCGACGTGGGGCCGGCATTGGCCAAGTTCGACGCGGGCGACCGCCTCGTGCCGATCCGGGTGCAGCTCGACGATTCCGCCCGGATCGACCGCAGCGTGCTGGAGCAGTTGCGCGTGCCCAAGGGCGGCGGCGGCTCGATTCCCCTCGTGGCCATCGCCGACCTCGACTTCCAGCAGGGCCCGACCAACATCACCCGCTACGACCGGCAGCGGCAGGCCACCGTCGCCTGCGACCTCGTCGCCAACGCTGCGCTGGGCGACGTGCTCAAGTCCATCGACAACCTGCCGGTGATGAAGTCCCTGCCCAAGGGCGTCACCGTCGACCAGGGGGGCGATGCCGAGAGCCTGAACGAGCTGTCGGAGGGTTTTGCCAGCGCGATGAGCGCCGGGCTGATGATGGTCTACGCGGTGCTGGTGCTGCTGTTCGGCTCCTTCCTCCAGCCCATCACCATCCTGTTCTCGCTGCCCCTGTCGCTGGGCGGGGCGGTCTTCGCCCTGATGATCTCGGGCAAGCAGCTCACCACGCCGGTCTGGATCGGCATCCTGATGCTGATGGGCATCGTGACCAAGAACGCGATCATGCTGGTAGACTTCGCCATCGAATCGCAGCGCCACGGCATGGCGCGCGACGCCGCCATCATCGATGCCGGCCGCAAGCGCGCCCGGCCCATCGTGATGACCACCATCGCCATGGTCGCGGGCATGCTGCCCTCGGCCCTGGCCTTCGGCATCGGCGGCGAGTTCCGCTCGCCGATGGCGCTGGCCGTGATCGGCGGCCTGATCTTCTCGACGCTCCTGTCCCTGGTCTTCGTGCCGGCGGTGTTCGTCACCGTCTCGGAGATCTCCGACCGCTCCCTGCGCTTCGGGCGCTGGCTCCTGTCGCTGGGCCAGCGCAGGCGGCCGGTGGAGGCGCAAGGGCCGGAGAAGTCCGGCACGCCCGGCTCGCCGATGCCGCCGGGCCTCGGCCCGGTCGGGCCCCATGCCTGATCGCGCCGCAGGGATGCGGGCCGCCGGACGGGAAGAAGCCCCGATGACATATCACGGAAACACCCGCCTGCTCTGTCCACGTAGGGGTGTGTGAGATTTCCGGGCGATCGGACTCCCGTCGCCGCATCCCGGTCCATCACGGAGGAGCCCTTCCCATGCGCATCCTGGTTGTCGTCGCACTCCTCATGGGAGCCGGGCCCGCCGCCGCGACGCCGTGCGGCATTCCCTGCCAGCGATGCGCCGCGCAGTTCGGCGTCCCGAAGGATGCGCAAGGCCAGTTCCTGTTCAGGGGCACGAAGTCCGGCGGCGGTCAGGCCGCCTGGTACAACTGCCTCGAAACCGAGCGGGCCGGCTTGCGCAACAAGCACTGACCCGGCACCGCCGAAACCGGATCGATCGGCGCCCGCTACTTCCAGGTGCCCGGAGCCGACCCGGAATCGTCCTTGACCACGATGGGCTCGACCTGATCCCCCTCGCGCAGGAAGGCGCCGGCGCGGATCACGACGAGGTCCGACTCCGAGAGCCCGGAGACGATCTCCGCGTTGTCGCCGGACAACAGGCCGACCGAGACCTGCCGGGTCTCGATGCGGGTGCCGTCGACCACCTGCACGACGGTGCCCTCCGCCTCGTACTGCACCGCCGAGTAGGGCACGCCCACGCCGCAGCGCTCGCCGACCTTGACCAGGCCGCGGGCGAAGGTGCCGATGCGGGCGTCGGGTGTGTTGGCGAGCGTGATCCGCACCCGCCCCACCTGCGCGGCCGCGTCCGCGCCGGCCTCGACCCGGCGAACGCTGCCCGACACGTCTGGCAGGCCCAGCGGCTTGACCGTGACCGCCTGCCCGACCACGATCCGCCCGAGATCGGACAGAGGCGCCTCCGCGACCAGTTCGATGTCGCCGCCGGCCACGATCTGGAACAGCGGACCCTGCCGCGCGGAGGCCGGCTGGCCGACCGTCGCCTGGCTGCGCAGCACCACCCCCGCGACGGGCGCGCGCACCGCGACGGCGTTGGCCGCCTCGGAGGGCCCTTCGAGCGGGACGAGGCGCGCCAGGACCTGGCCGCCGCTGACGATGTCCAGGGGATTGACGAGCACCTGGGCGACCTTGAGCCCCTCCCGCTCGACGCCGACGTCGACCTGCTCGCGGGCGCCCAGCGTGCCGGTGACGGCGACCCGGTCGGGAAAGCACAGGGTCCGGGCGGCCCGCACGCTGACGGGGAGCGCCGCGAGGCGGGTGTCGCCAGCCTCGTCCGCCGCGCAGGCCGGAGCGGAAAAAAGCACGAGCGCCGCCAGCCGGCAGGCGTCGGAGGATCGGCGGGCGTTCATGTCCGTGGGACCTCTCGATGCATCAGGGCCTGCGCCGTGCGGGCGGCGGCCGGTCGGGGCGCGGGATCAGGGCGTCGAGCAGCCCCCCGAGCCCGCCGCCGGTCTCCGTGCCGTCCCCGCCGAACAGGCTGCTGCCGAGGTCCTGCAGGGATTGGATCGTGCCGGCCGGGTCCTGGGCCAGTCCGGCGAGGTCCGCCGAGATCGCCGGGTCGTCCCAGGGGCCGGAGATGCGGATCGGAACGTTGAGCCGGCCGCCCGCGCCGGGCACGACCTTGAGGGGCTTCAGCTGGAGATCGAGGCTGCGGCCGGCGAGGTCGATTCTGCCGCCGCCCTCGGCCTCGATCAGCCCGGCCTTCAGGCGCAGATCGTCGGTCACGGCCCGGCCTCCCGAGACCGTGAAGCTGCCGCCGAGGGCGTCGAGGCGGGTCGCGAGGCTGCCGCCCGCGCCGGCCAGCCCGGCCGCCCGGGCGAGGTCGAGCCCGTCGATCCGCCCGTCCGTGACGGACACCTCCACCCGCCCGCTCGCCCCGCCCAGGAGCGCCTCGGGCCGCGAGCCCACGGCCTGGAGGTCGATGCGGGCCGTCCCGGCGCCGTCGAGGCCCTGGATTCCGACCACGTCCGTCAGCAGGGGCTGCACCCGCACCCGCGTCAGGGACAGGCCGAGCTGGTGACGCCCCGCCCCGCCCGGATCGGGCGACAGCACGTAGCGGCCGCGCGCGCTGCCCGAATAGAGCGTCGCGCCGTCGAGACCCGCATCCAGGCTGCCGTCCGCCACGCGGGCGGTCAGCGCCACGGCGGCGAGTTGCACCGGCCCGAGCTCCAGTCGCTTGATCGCCAGGCTCGCCTGCCCGTCGAACAGGGCGAACCAGGCCGGATCGGGCACCATGTCGGCACGCACCGGCACGGTCAGCGTCCCGTCGGCCGGGGTCCGCGGCGGGGGGGAGGCGGCGTCCGTCAGCGCCAGGGCATCGAGCCGCAAGTCCAGGGCGAGGCGGGGCTTCGGGCCGGATTCCAGGCCGAGGCTGCCCGAGAACGGGGCGCGGTCGATGCTCCCGGAGATCCCGTCGATCCGGAGTGCGTTCGGCCGAAGGTCGGCGTTCGCGCTCGCCGAGATTCGAGGCCCGCGGCCCTCGCTGGGGTTCCAGGCGAACCGGAGCGGGCGCACCCCGCTCGCGGAAGACCCGATGTCCAGCACGGCGCCGAGATCGGCAAGCTCGATCCGCAGCGGGGGCGCGTCGACGGCCTTGTCGCCGAGGTCGACGGCGAGATCGAGGCTCCGGACCGTCAGGGCGATGGCGCGGTCGGCAAGCGTTGCGTCCGCGCCGCGCAGCACGGCCCGAAGTCCCGCAAGCGACGGTCCGGGATCGCCCCGGCCCGCCTCGAACCGAAGGGCGGTCGGCAGGCGCAGCCTCGCATCCGCGATGGCCGCCTGCGCCGTCCCGGAACCGCCGAAGAGGAGGCCGATGGGCCCGGTGAGCCGGACCTCCCGCAGGGTGCCACGAACCCCCTCGCCGGTGCCGTCCGCCACCGCGACGTCGTGCAGGACCAGGGCCGGGGCGGCCTCGAACCCGAGGCGTCCGACCGTCCAAGCGAGGCCGGTCTCCTGCCGCAGGCGGTCCTCGATCAGCCTGGCGCCACGCTCGGCCACATGCGGCAAGGCGATCGTCGCCGCGACGGCAGCAACGGAGAGCCCGAAGGCGCCGATCAAGAGACCGCGTAACCGCATCGCGCGACGATCGTGGCTGAAGACAGTCATGCCGCGCGGTTGGACCGCGTCTATGCAGCATGCGGTCCGTTAGACGCCGCGGAAGGACCACAGTCAAGCTGGTGGCCCGGCCCTTGCGGGCCGTCCTGCGCGGACCGGCGGCGGTGGCCGGTCGCATTGACCGGGCCGCCTGCCTCTGCCCAGAGAAGCGGATGCGCACCTTCCTTCGCCTGTCGGTCTGGATCATCGCGGCGGTCCTGGTCTTCGTCACCCTGTCGCCGATCGGCCTGCGCCCGGCCGTCGCCCCGGCCGACCTGGAGCGGGCCGTGGCCTATGCCGGGTTCGGCCTGCTCGTCGTCCTGGCCTATCCGCGCCAGTGGTGGCTCGGGCTCGCCGCCGCGGTCCTGCTCGCCGGCGCCCTGGAATACGGGCAGGGCCTGACCGCGAGCCGCCACGGCCGCCTCGCGGATTTCCTGGTCAAGGCGGGGGCCGCCGCGGCCGGCGCCCTGTTCGCCCACGCCCTGGTGACGGCCGCAGCCCGGATCGGCGGCCCCCAGCCGCGTCCCCTCGACCGCCCCTGACCGGTTCGAGGGCTGGGCGGCCGGCCCGAGCCGGCACGGGCGCCACACCGCCGGCTTTGCGGCGGCCCGCGCATCGGGGCGCCTTGCACGGGACCGAGGTCGCAGGTACAGCACGCCACCCGGCGGTCACGATCCGCGCGGCCCCCGAGCGGGCCGTGCCGATGGATGCCGGGTCCGGAGGGGTGGCCGAGTGGTTGAAGGCGCACGCCTGGAAAGTGTGTATACCGGAAACGGTATCGCGGGTTCGAATCCCGCTCCCTCCGCCAGCCATCTCGACTAACCAACTGCCGAGACTTAAGTTTTGGGGTCGGCCCGAAACGGCTGCCCTCGATGTAGCTCACAGTCACGACCGGCTATTAGCGCCTTGCGCCGGACCTTCTCGGACGATTGCCCCTGCCGCGGACGGCCGCGCTGTCACCCCGAATTCTCGAGATCGGCTCGACCGAGGGTCCGCGGTCGGTTCAGCTTGGCGAACGCGTCCACGATCTCGGGTTCACCCAGGCATCGGGATCGCAGGGAGCGCCGTATCACGTCAGCCTGGCCTTCTGCTCACGATTGCGCTGGCCGGTAGTGTTACGGACGAATTCGGGCCTGTCCGGTCTTGGGATCGCGGGTGCGTGGTGGCCTGATGGATCGGCTCGGGGATAGGAAGGGGGCCGCGGATGTCGATCAGCAGGAAGGACCTCGCGGACGCGGGCTCACCGGAAGCGCTCGTCAAGCGCATCCTACAGGCCGAGCCGAACCTTCCGGTGCCCGTGCCGATCAGTGAGCTGTGCACGCGGCTCGGCATCCCGAGGATCGAGGACCTCGACACCGACGCGTTCGAGGGCGGCCTCGTTACCGACGCGAAGCGGTCCGAAGGAACCATCCAAGCCAAGCGCGGAGGCGAACCGCGTCGCCGTTTCACCATCGCGCACGAACTCGGCCACTTCCTGATGGCGCACCATGTTCCGGATCAGCCCGGCCGGTTCCTGTGCAAGAGTTCCGACCTGCTGCGCCTCACGGCCGAGGCAGGCGACCAGCGCCAGCGCAGGGAAGTCGAGGCCAACCGCTTCGCCGCTCTCGTGCTGATGCCCCCGCACCTGCTGCGGGGGGCCATGGCGGGCTTTCGCGAACCCGATCTGCAGCACGTTCTTGCGCTCGCGGGCGACTTCGTGGTCGGCAAGGAGGCGGCGGCTCGGGCCTACGTGCAATACCACCCTGGGCGGATCGCCATCGTCGTGGCGGGCAACGGCCGGGTGCAGCGGTGCTACCGCAGCCTCTCCTTCCCGCCCATCACCTGCGCGGTCGGCAGCCCGCTCCCGGTACACGCGCTCTATCACAGCGTTCCGCACCGGCCGAACATCGCGAGCGACATCGTGGCGTGCCGTCCCGATCTCTGGATCGATGTGAAGCGCGACCTTCGCGTGCCGTCCCTCTACGAGCAGGTGTACCTGCAGCAGAACGGCTTCGCGATGATCCTGCTGCGTCTGGAACCCGTCCCGGAGGAGAGCGCGGAGGAGCGCAGGCTGGAGGAGGGCTGGCGCTACCGCTTCCACTCGGGGCGACGGTAGGCGACACCGATGTGGGATTGGACTGCCAGGTGCGGCCACGATCTCTGCCGTAGCGTTCCTCGCCGACCTCGACGAGGTGCAGGTGGGTAGCCCACCCGTTCGAAGGCCCGTTGGATCACATCGCGGGGTGCTTCAGAGGCGCGGTCAGCGGCACCCCGACCTGACGCCAGATGGTGGGCTCGATGCCCGCATGGCTAAAGTGCAATCGGGCGATCCGTTCGGATGCGGACGCGCGCGCCGTCCTCGCGCTTCACGGTCCCAACCGTCGGATGCGGGATCAACTGCCCACCAACCTGAGCATACGCTGACCCGAAACCTCCGGTAGCGCGGGCGCACATCGGGTCTGGTTTCGACCGGCCGCCTTGGCCTCGTAGAGCGCCGCATCGGCCCGCCGATACAGGGCCTCCGAACCGCCTTCGTCAGAGCCGGCGCTGACGGCCAGCCCGATGCTGACCGTGATGGAGCCGGCTTCGATGCCGGCGGAGGTCACGGCCAGGGATCTGAGGGCGTCATGCACCTTGGCCGCGACCCGGAGGGCGCCCTCCTGATCCGTGTCGGGGAGCAGGATGGCGAACTCCTCGCCCCCCACCCGTGCCACCAGATCGGTCGGGCGATGCACGCTCGTCGACATCGAGCGGGCCAGCCCCTTCAGCACCTCGTCGCCGATGGCATGGCCGTAGCGGTCGTTGTAGCGCTTGAAGTGATCGGCATCGACGATGAGGAGCGCGAGCGCGTCCGCGCCGCGCCGCCTGTCCGTCCAGGCTCGCTCGACGGTCTCCTCGAATCGGCGGCGGTTCGCGAGGCCCGTCAGGGCGTCGGTGAGCGACAGGCGGGACAGCTCCGCCTCCATCGCGCCACGCCGGCGGAGTTCGCGCCCGAACAGGAGCGACAGGGCGATCGTCAACCCACACAACGCGAGGACGATCGCGGCGATCACGAGGGCCTTCTCGCGCCATTCGGCCTCGATCTCGCGGGTCGAGAGGGCGACGTTCAGGATCAGTGGCAGGTCGCCGACCTGGGTGAAGGCGTAGTGCCGCTCGACCTTGTCTCTGCCGGCCGTGCCGATGAAGCTTCCGCTGCGGGCGCCGATGAAGCGCTCGAAGGCGGGCACGTGGGCGATGTTCGCGCCGATGTCCATCTCGCGGTAGGGCTGCCGCATGATGCGGGTGCCGTCGCGCAGGTAGAGGTTTATGGCGCCGTCCTGCCCGAGGCCCAGCCGGTCGAACAGCCGGCTGAAGTAGGTCAGCTTGAGGCTTCCGTAGGCGATGCCGCCGAAGCTGCCGTCCGCCTTGCTGATGCGGCGGCTGAACGGCAGCATCCGCTCGCCGGTGAGCCGCGAGACCAGGGGCCGGCCGATGTAGAGGCCGAGGTCGGGCCTCGCCTTGTGGACGCGAAAGTACTCGCGATCGGCGTAGTTGCCCTTGCGGGGCGGCAGGGCCCCCTCGTCGATGATGACGTCGCCGCGCTCGTCCAGGACGAACAGGATGCCCATGTCCTGCGCGGTGGCGGCACGGTCGAACAGGATGAGTTGCCGCAGTTCGGGCGTCGCGGCAGCGACGCCCGGCGCTTTCAGGTTGTCGACGATGGCCTGAAGCGAGAGGTCGAAGATCTCGAAGTTGCGGCCGATGTCGCGCTCGATCACCTGGAGCAGGTTGCGGGAGGTCTGGTCCGCCTTGTCGTAGGCATCCTTGCGCAGGTCGAGGAGCATCAGCCCGGACACGGCGAGCATGCCGACCGGCGCCAGGACGCCGAGCACGATCCAGGTGCGTGCCGACCGGATCCACCGTGCGTTCGGGACCGTGCGAATCATGACGAGCCCCTCGAGCACCCGTCACGGTTGTGCACCCAGGTCCGTTACCGCTCCATATGCCGGGAGCCTCTCACCGCGCGGACCTGTCCGCGTGGCTAACGATGGGTTCACGCGACCTTGCCGAAGCCATGCGATCGGACGATCCGGACGTCGGGCCGGGAAACGGCGATTGCCGGCAGGTCCATGCCGAGCCTCCGGCCGCGCGACGACCACGCTTGCGGTCCGCACTCATCGCATCGTGACGAAGGCGCCGTCGACGACGATCCGCGATCCGATCACCGGCAGGCGGCGCACGATCGATCGGCCGACGCCGCGCCCCCGTCCGCGAGTGCCGAGGAGCCTGACCGCACGCTGTCATCCGCCCTCGACGGTCGCGCCGGCCCTCGAAGAACCGGCCTGTCGACCTGCGGATGCGGTTCGACACGATGTCGCTCGTTGGATCGCTGGATTACAACCCTTGCGATCAAGCGGCTGTCGAGGTCGACGGGAGCCCACCAGCGCCCAGGACGGATCGCGTTCGGCCGCCTCAGGATCCGGCCTGACTGGGCATAGGCGGAGGTTTGAATGGCAACCACTGTGGTTCTTCGTGACGACTCCGACGGTATCACGCACCAGATATGCGGTCAGTCCCAGGCGAATTCCTGCGCTGGAGCTTCGCTCTACATGATCGAGTGTGCACTGAAAGCCCAAAGCGTCGATGGAGGCGAAGACAGAATTCTCGATCTTTGCGGCAGAGGTGCCGAGACGATTCACTCGGGAATAGACAGCTCGACGACGCTCAATCTACTTCGGAGCTTTGGTGCGAAAGTCTACGCGGACGTCAATACGGAGCCGGAAAAAGCGCATAAAGGTCTTATTTTAAAGACCGGCAAGATACTCGATGGCCATCCTGCGTTCGTGCACATATATTGGTACATAAGACAGCATGGCAAGTGGTCCGTCAATGGAGCTCACGCCGTCGTTGCGATCAGGATCAATACGAAGGGTGGCGTCGTCTTTCTTGACCCTGGGCAGGGCGGGCAATTGTTCGAGTTGCAGAATGACGGGCAATACAATCAGTTTGGAAACGACGGCCGCATTTATAGAGTATTTTACACCTAGAGCCGTGCCCGACCAAGTTGTGTCGGGTCACGGCTCCAGGTCTTTGTTTTGACGCGCACTTTCACGACGAACCGGTATCCACTTCGTCGAAGTGCGCTCTAGAGCCGTCCCCGACCACGTCGGGTCGGGTCACGGCTCCAGGTCCTGTCTCGACGCGCAGTTTCACGACGAACCGGTATCCACGTCGTCGGAATGCGCTCTGGCAGGACCACTTTCGCTCATTCGACGCAACCATCGGTAGTGCCGCCTTGCACCCGTGGACGCACGTATCGCTATCCGACGCCGGCCGCCCCACGCCCGCAGGCCTGTCGGACCGGCATCGGCGCAGTTCGAGAGGCGCTCCGGCACGCCCGCTATCGTGAACCGTGCCGACCTTTGGGATAGACGGCGATCGGATCGAGGCTCACGAGACCCGGAATGATGAAGCTCTTCTACGCGCCCGCCTCCCCCTACGCCCGCAAGGTCCTCGTGGTGGCGCACGAACTCGGCTTGGCGGACGCCATCGAGACGGTCTCCGTTTCCGTCACCCCCATCGCACGCGAGGCGGGGACGGCCGCCCACAACCCCCTGGGCAAGGTTCCGACGCTGGTGACGGACACGGACGGCGCCCTCTTCGACAGCCGCGTGATCTGCGAATACCTGGACGCGCGCTCGGCCGGCCCGCGCCTGTTCCCGGCGGACGGCCCGGAGCGCTGGGCGGCGCTGGGGCAACAGGCCCTGGCCGACGGCCTGCTCGATGCCGCGCTGCTCACCCGCTACGAGCGGGCCGTGCGGCCGGAGCACCTGCGCTGGGACGCCTGGGACGCGGGCCAGATCGCCAAGGTCGCCGCCGCCCTCGACCGGATCGAGAGCCTGGCGCCGGGCTTCGCCCACCGGATCGGAATCGGGCCGATCGCGGTCGCCTGCGCCCTCGGATACCTCGACTTCCGGTTTCCCGACCTGGGCTGGCGCTCGGGGCGGCCGGCCGCCGCCGCATGGTTCGAGACGTTCGGGCAACGTCCCTCGATGGCCGCGACCAGACCGCCGCAGGCGTAGGGGCGACGCGGGAAAACGTTCGGGCATCCGCCTGCACCGAGGCCGCCCGGCCCGAATCTGCGCGCGAAACTTGCATGGCGGTCTCGTGGGTCGATTGCTGCCCACGCGGGAGGCGGGGATCGACGCCGATTTGGGCGTGAGACGCGCTCGCCTGCGCGTTCGGTGTGCACGCTTCGTCCGCTCGTGACCGTACCGTGAGGAAAGACTGAGATGGCCTACCTAGCGCCTTCGGAATTCGTCGTGAAAATGGTCGACGCCGGAGAGTCCAAGATCTTCATGTCGACCCGGGACACCCTGATCCGCGCCTACATGGCCGGCGCCATCCTGGCGCTCGCCGCCGTGTTCGCGGTCACGGTCACGCAGCAGACCGGCATTCCCATCGTCGGCGCCGCCCTGTTCCCGGTCGGCTTCTGCATGCTCTACCTGCTCGGCTTCGACCTGCTGACCGGCGTGTTCGTGCTGGCCCCCCTGGCGCTGATCGACAAGCGGCCGGGCGTCACGATCGGCGGCGTCCTGCGCAACTGGGGCCTGGTCTTCCTCGGCAACTTCCTCGG
The DNA here is from genome assembly GCF_022179685.1 of Methylobacterium trifolii. GTDB lineage: Bacteria > Pseudomonadota > Alphaproteobacteria > Rhizobiales > Beijerinckiaceae > Methylobacterium > Methylobacterium trifolii. The sequence continues at coordinate 6,553 of NZ_BPRB01000079.1, read as the reverse complement.
CGCCCTCACGGTGGCCGTGATGATGGCGATCGTCTTCACCTACGGGTTCTCGACCCCGCCCGACAAAGTCGGCGCGTTCATCTCCGGCGTCGGGGAGCGCCGGACCGTGGGCTACGCCGAGCACGGGGCGGCCGGCTGGTTGACGATCTTCATCCGCGGCGTCCTCTGCAACTGGATGGTCTCCACCGGCGTCGTCGGCGCGATGATCTCGACCACCGTCAGCGGCAAGGTGATCGCGATGTGGATGCCGATCATGCTGTTCTTCGCGATGACCTTCGAGCACTCGGTGGTGAACATGTTCCTGTTCCCGGCCGGGCTGATGCTGGGCGGGCACTTCTCGGTCTGGGACTACTTCTTCTGGAACGAGATCCCGACCGTGCTCGGCAACCTCCTCGGCGGCCTCGCCTTCACCGGCCTGACCCTGTACTCCACCCACGTGCGCACCGGGCCCAAGCGCGTCGTGGCCGAGCAGCGGAGCCTGCGCCGCGTGCCGGCCTGATCGCCGATCGATCCCCGGAGCCTCGACCCGCCCGGGCCGGGGCTCCCATCGGCGGCGGCCGGACGTCACAAGGCCTGCCGATGGCGCAAGACCTCACGGTTTCGATCGGCCAGCACAGCGAACGGGGCCGCAAGGACGCCAACCAGGACTTCCACGGCGCCCTCGTGCCACGGCAGCCCGACCTCGGCCTCAAGGGCATCGCCGTCGTGCTGGCGGACGGCATCAGCAGCAGCGCGGTGGGCGGCATCGCCAGCGAGACCGCCGTCCGTACCTTCCTGGACGATTATTACGGCACCCCCGACACCTGGTCGGTGAAGACGGCCGCCCGGCGCGTGGTCACGGCCACCAATTCCTGGCTCCATGCCGAGACGCGGCGCAGCCGGGACGCCTACGACCGGGACAAGGGCTACGTCACCACCTTCAGCGCGCTGATCCTGAAGTCGCGCACCGCCCACGTCTTCCACGTCGGGGATGCCCGCATCCACCGTGTCGTCGGCCGCTCCCTCGAACGGCTGACGGAGGACCACCGGGTCTTCGTCTCGTCGCAGCAATCCTATCTCGGCCGGGCGCTCGGCGTGAACGCCCACGTGGAGATCGACCACCGCTGCGTCCCGATCGAGGCGGGCGACGTCTTCGTCCTCACCACGGACGGCGTGCACGAGCACGTGCGCGCAGGCGCCATCGTCGGCGCGATCACGGCGGCGGGCGGCGACCTCGACCGGGCCGCGCGGGCGATCGCCGAGGCCGCCTACCAGGCCGGCAGCCCGGACAACCTCACGCTCCAGATCGTCCGCGTCGACACGGTGCCGGACGACGGGCCGGTCGACCTCCAGGCGCGCCTCGACGACCTTGCGCCTGCCCCCCTCTTGGAGCCGCCGACGACCTTCGACGGCTACGACGTCCTGCGGCCGCTCCATGCCAGCAGCCGCAGCCACGTCTATCTCGCCACCGACACGGAGACGGGCGCAATGGTCGCCCTCAAGGTCCCGTCGATCGACCTGCGGGACGACGCCGCCTACCTGAAGCGCTTCATGATGGAGGAGTGGATCGCGCGGCGCATCGACAACCTCCACGTCCTGAAGGCCCACCCCCAGACACGCCGGCGCAGCCACCTCTACGTGGCCATGGCCTATTTCGACGGGCAGACGCTGTCGCAGTGGATGCACGACCATCCGGCCCCCGAGATCGAGGCCGTGCGGCGGATCGTCGAGCAGGTCGCCAAGGGGGTCCACGCCTTCCACCGCCGGGAGATGGTGCACCAGGACCTGCGGCCGGAGAACATCCTGGTCGACGCCTCCGGCACGGTCCGGATCATCGATTTCGGCTCCACCAAGGTCGCGGGCGTCGTCGAGGCCGAACCCATGACCGGAGACGGGGAGATGCTGGGCACGCTCCAATATACCGCGCCGGAATGCTTCGTCGGGGAAGCCTCCTCGCCCCGCTCCGACGTGTTCTCGGTCGGCGTCATCGCCTACCAGATGCTGACGGGACACCTGCCCTACGGTGCGCAGGGGCCTCGGGCGCGGACCCGGGCCAGCCAGCGCAAGCTCCGCTACGCCCCGGCCCGCGCTGTCCGGCCGACCCTGCCGCCCTGGGTCGACGGTGCCCTGCGCAAGGCCGTGCACCCCGACAGCCTGAAGCGCTACGCCGTGCTCTCGGAATTCGTCCACGACCTGCGCCACCCCAACGACGCCCTCACGGACGCGCGCAGGGCCCCGTTGCTGGAGCGCAATCCGGTGCTCTTCTGGCAGATGCTCTCGCTGCTCCTGGCCTCGGCGATCGCCTACCTGCTGATCGGCGCGCGTCTCCACCCCTGAGCGGGCGGGACGGAGCCCGCAATCGGTCGCGACGGCGAAGCACGAAGCCGGGATCGAGACCCTACCGGGCGACGAACGATCCTCATGCATCCGTCGCATATATGGCGTGCGAAATGTGGCATACCACAGAGCTGCGTGCGGTGCGATAAACGATTATCGCACCGCACAAACAGGCCGCCTCCCATGTCCGTTCTCGCCGCCCTCGCCCTGATCGCCCTCGCCGGCGCCGTCAACGTCTCCCTGGTCCTGCTCATCGCCGACCGCTTCGGCCACGAGGGTTCGGTTGCCGGCATCATCGGCGCGGTCCCGACCGCCGCCTGACCGCGACACGGCTGCCTGCGCGGCCAGGAAGGCCCAGCCCGCCCGGTCAGCCGCGGCGGGCTTCGTTTTGCGCGGCGCAGACCTCGCGTAAGGGCTTGATACCAAGCCTCGGTGAGGATGACCCATCGAGGCTCGGCCCCCGCGACTGCGGGGCGGCGGCCGTCCGCCGGACCTCATAGGTCCTCACCTATGAGACTCGGTATAAGCCCTTGGCCGCTCGATCTCCCAGCCGACTTTCGCCGCGGCCATTCTGGAGAAATCCTGAGGATCACCCGGAAGACGCCGGATGCCGGCGTCCAACGTCGCCCGGCCGCTGAACGCGAGGGCGGTATCGCTCTGCTGACCGAGCGTTGACCGGAAGCCTGCACCGGCAGGCAGGCCCGGAACGCAAAAAGGGCCGGCGCGCCGCCAACCCCTTGCTATCGTCCGCGAATGTGATGGTACCACCGCCCCGGCTCGAACGGGGGACCCCCAGATCCACAATCTGGTGCTCTAACCAACTGAGCTACGGCGGCACTGCGGCGGGGTGTATCGCGGGGAAGTCCGCTTTTCAAGCCGTTGTTGGCGCGGCATGCCACCCTGTGGACGCCCGCGGCCCCGGCCCCGTAAGGTCGCCCGGTGAGCCCACGCGAACCCGATCCCCTAAGGCGCGAGGCCGCGGCGCGCGAGAGGCCGCGCGCGGGGTGGGGCCGGCCGTCCCTCGTGCAGGCGCCGGAGCGCCTGCGCGCCTTCGTCCGCCGCAGCGAAGCCGGGCTGGTGCTGCTGGCCGCGCTGACCGGCTGCGTCGGGGGCGTGGCGGTCTCAGGGATGAACCTCGCCACGCAAGCCTTGCGCGAGGCGATCTACCGGCTGCCGCCGGGGGCGCGGTTGAGCGCGACTGATGCCGTGCCGCCGCTGGCGCTCCTCCTCGGCCCCTGCCTCGGCGGGCTCCTGCTCGGACTGCTGATGCTCGCGGCCGGGCGGCTGCGGGGGCCGAACCGGCGCCCGATCATCGATCCGATCGAGGCCAACGCCCTGCATGGCGGCCGGATGTCCCTGCGCGACAGCCTGTATCTCGCCTTGCAGAACGTGGTCTCGAACGGGGGCGGGGCCTCGATCGGGCTCGAGGCCGGCTACACGCAGATCTGCGCGGGGCTCGCCTCCCGCCTCGGCATCGCCTTCGAGATGCGGCGGGGCGACCTGCGGACCCTCGTCGGCTGCGGGGCCGCCGCGGCCATCGCAGCCGCCTTCGGGGCGCCGCTAACGGGTGCGTTCTACGCCTTCGAGCTGATCATCGGCACCTATTCCATCGCCACCCTGACGCCGGTGGTGGTGGCCGCGCTCTGCGGCAGCCTCGTCGCGCGGGCTCTGGTCGAGACGCAGCCCCTCGTCGCCTTCGACAACATGCAGGCCGTGACCACCTCGACCGTCACCAGCCTGGAGACCCTACCGAGCCTGGCCCTCGGCCTCGTCTGCGCCGGCCTCGGCATCCTGATCATGCGCGGCGTCACCCTGGTCGAGCAGGTCGTCCAGGCCTCCGGCCTGCCGCGGGCGGCGGGGCCGGCCTTGGGCGGCCTCTGCGTCGGGGTGCTCGCGCTGGCCGCGACCCCCCAGGTGCTCTCGGGCGGCCACGGCGCCCTGCACCTGCAGTTCTCGCACGACGCACAGGGCTACGGCATCGGCGCGCTCGCCGGCCTGTTCGCGGCCAAGGCCGCCGCCTCGGCGATCTCGATCGGGTCGGGGTTTCGCGGCGGCCTGTTCTTCGCCTCCCTGTTCCTGGGCGCGCTCGCCGGAAAGGTGTTCGCCGGCATCGCCCCGGAGGTCGTGCCCGGCATGGCCGCCTTCGGCCTGACCCCGCTCGCCTACGCGGTGATCGGCATGAGCGCGCTGGCCGTCGCGGTGATCGGCGGACCGCTGACCATGACCTTCCTGGCGCTGGAGGTCACGGGCAGCTTCCCCATCACCGGCCTCGTGCTCGTGGCCGTGATCGCCTCCTCGCTCACGGTGCGGAAGACCTTCGGCTACTCCTTCGCCACCTGGCGTTTCCACCTGCGCGGCGAGAGCATCCGCAGCGCCCACGACGTCGGCTGGATCAGGACCCTGACGGTGGGACGCCTGATGCGCCGGGACGTGCGCGCGATCCCCCTCGACACGCCCATGGCGACCTTTCTGCGCGCGCACCCCCTGGGCTCGCCCTCGCGGGTGATCGTGGTGGATGCGCAAGAGCGCTACGCCGGCATCGTGATGGTGCCGGAGGCCCACGCGGCCGCACGCGAGGCCGGCGACGGGGAGCCCGGCCTCGCCGACGTGCTCAGGCACCCGAAGGACTTCTTGACCCCGGAGATGAACGCCAAGGAGGCCTCGGCCACCTTCGACCGCACCGAAAGCGAGGCGCTGGCGGTGGTCGACGGGCCGGAATCCCGCGCGGTCATCGGCCTCCTGACCGAGAGCCACACGCTCAAGCGCTACAGCGAGGAACTCGATCGCCAGCGCCGGGCCATGGCCGGAGAATCGGTTTGATTGTCAGGGCAGGGCGTTGACCGGGCGGCCTGCCGCGACACCTCGGCATCACGAGCATCCAGCGGAGGAATCGATGAGCGGACCTGAGCGCAGCTACCGCGTCGCGGTCATCCCCGGTGACGGCATCGGCAAGGAGGTGGTGCCCGAGGGGGTGCGCGTGCTGGAGAAGGCCGCCAGGCGCCACGGCTTCCGGCTCCAGCTCGACTGGTTCGATTTCGCCAGCTGCGACTACTACGAACAGCACGGCCGGATGATGCCGGAGGACTGGAAGGCGCAGATCGCGGGCCACGACGCGATCTTCTTCGGCGCCGTCGGCATGCCCGAGCGGGTGCCCGACCACATCTCCCTGTGGGGCTCGCTGATCCAGTTCCGGCGCGAGTTCGACCAGTACGTGAACCTGCGCCCCGTGCGGCTGATGCCGGGGGTGAAGTGCCCCCTGGCCGACCGCAAGCCCGGCGACATCGACTTCTGGGTGGTCCGCGAGAACACGGAGGGCGAATACTCGAACGCGGGCGGGCGGATGTTTGCCGGCACCGAGCGCGAATTCGCCATCCAGGAGACGATCTTCACCCGCCACGGCGTGGACCGGGTGCTGAACTTCGCCTTCAAGCTCGCCCGGAGCCGGCCCAAGCGCCACCTCACCTCGGCGACGAAGTCGAACGGCATCTCGATCACGATGCCGTACTGGGACGAGCGGGTGAAGGCGGTGGCCGAGGGCTACGCCGACGTGCGCTGGGACCAATACCACATCGACATCCTGACCGCGCACTTCGTGCTCAACCCGGACCGCTTCGACGTGGTCGTCGCCTCGAACCTGTTCGGCGACATCCTGTCGGACCTTGGCCCGGCCTGCACCGGCACGATCGGCATCGCGCCGTCCGGCAACATCAACCCGGATCGCCTGCACCCGTCCGTGTTCGAGCCGGTGCACGGCTCGGCCCCCGACATCGCGGGGCAGGGCATCGCCAATCCGATCGGGCAGATCTGGTCGGGGGCGATGATGCTGGAGCATCTCGGCGAGGCGGAGGCCGCGGCCGAGATCGTCGCCGGCATCGAACGGGTGCTCGCCGAGAAGACCCTGCGCACGCGCGACCTCGGCGGCAACGCGGATACGCAGGCCTGCGGCAAGGCGGTGGAAGAGGCGCTCGGATAGCCTGAGACCGTGTCCGCTTGATCGAAGCGGCACGGTCTCACGAAGCCCGCGCGGCGCTTGAGCGAAGCCGAAATCCGCATCGCGAAGCGATCGAACGGATTTCGTATGGGAGGTCGGCCGGCCCTCAGCGGGGCCGGCGCCCCACGCTCACCACGTTCGCGCCCCGCGCCTTCCGCTCCGGCAGGGTCTCCTCGACCTTCCGGACGATGCTGTCGGCGTCGAGGCCTGCTGCGGCGTACATCTTCTCCGGGCTGTCGTGGTCCT
>NZ_BPRB01000078.1 GCF_022179685.1 Methylobacterium trifolii | reverse complement strand
GAACAGGACGAGGCCGAGGATCAGGATCAGCATGGACGGCTTTCGTGCCTGTGGAGCGGCGCCTCGCCCGGCAGGGCCGGGAAAGCACTCTGTAACGGTTCTCAACAGAATCTCGCCCTGTTTGTCCAGGCGCGGCCCGGACGCACCCGCCGGTCGTCCGATGCCGCTCCACTGTACCCTTCCCCTCCTTCTCGTCTTCGGGCTGAGCCTGCCGGCGCTGGCCGCCCCCGAGCCGCCCCTGTCGAGCCTGACGCTCGTCGGGCCGCCGACGCTGGTGTTCAAGGCCGGGCGCGACGCCTGCGACGGGGCCGACGTGCCCGACGCCTCGGCCCGCGCGTTTCGGGACGCCTCGGGCGCGGTCGCCGTCTTCGGGATGCATTACCGCAACCGGGCGTTGCGCGGCCCGGACCTCGACCACCTCAAGCTCGATTGCGGAATCGTGCTCGATTCAGGGGAAAAGTCCGACCCGGCGCTCTACGACGATCGCTCCTGGATCACCGCGACCTGGACGGAGGACGGCAAGGCGGTGGCGGCGCTGCTGCACCACGAGTACCAGGCCAACGAGCATCCGGGCCGCTGCCGCTCGACGGTCTACATGGAGTGCTGGTACAATACGCTCACTGCCGCCGCCTCGACGGATGGTGGGCGCAGCTTCCTGCGGACGAACCCGCCGGCGGTGGTGGCCGGGGCGCCCTTCCGGCAGGAGGTGGAGCAGGGCCGGCACCGGGGCTTCTTCAACCCCTCCAACATCGTCGCCGACGGGCGCTGGCGCTATGTCCTGGCCTCGACCACCGGCTGGGACCGGCCGGGGAGCGACCAGGAGGCCGGGGTCTGCCTGTTTCGCAGCGACAAGCCCTCGGACCCGGCGAGCTGGCGCGCCTGGACCGGCACCGGCTTCACCGCCGCCTTCCCCGATCCGTACCGGACGCAAGTCAAGCTGCCCGACACCTGCAAGCCGGTGGCGCCCTTCCCCACCCCGGTCGGCGCGGTGGTGCGGCACCGGGGGAGCGGGGCCTTCATCGCCGTGTTCATGGCCAAGGCCGGCGGCGCGTTCCCGCAATCGGGCTTCTACTGGTCGACCTCGCGCGATCTCCTCGTCTGGGACAGGCCGCGGCTGCTGCTCGCCGGCCCGACTCTCTACGACGACCCTTGCGCCGCGCCCCAGGGGCTGATCGCCTATCCCTCCCTGCTCGATCCGGCAGCCCTCGGCCGCAATTTCGACGATGCGGGCGATGCCGCAATCCTGACCTACGCGACGCTGCGCACGGAGGGCTGCAGCATCACCTCCGACCGCGACCTCGTCCGGCGCCCGGTGGCGATCAAGGTCTGGCCGTGACCGGCGGCCTCGGAGGACGCGGAATCGTGGGTTGACCGGCGCAATCCCTGCCGCATCTCCTGCGCCATCGGCCCATCGATCCATGGATACCAATCATGACGAGACACCTGCTCGCCTGGGACGCGTGCAGCGAGAGCGTGGCCGCGAACGGGGTCGCCAAGCGCACGATCGCGGGCGGGGCTGCGAACCTCGTACGGATCGTCGTGCCCGCCGGCACCTCGGCGCCGCGCCACAGCCACGCGCACGAGCAGTTCGTGCAGGTGATCTCCGGCTCCGGCACGCTGGAGACCGAGCAGGGCCGCGCCCCGTTCGCGGCGGGCAGCGTGTTCCATTTCCCCGCCGAGGCCTGGCACGCGGCCGAGTTCGAGACCGAGACCGTCCTGGTCGAGACCAACCTCTCGGTCTGAAGGGCACGCGCCTCGATGTGGTTCGCCGGCCAAGCCCTTCAGGTGTGCCGCGATGCGGTCGAAGCTGGCCGCTCCGTCCCTGGCATGGCGTACCGCCTCATCGGCCGTGAGCGATAACCCTTGCTGGGGATCGTATGCCATGCCGCGCGTCAGCTTGGCGCAGGCAGCCAGCGCGATCCAGGCGCCAATACAGGCGGCCAGGGTCCCGTAATGGAACGCATAGACATGAGACCAGGGACGGCGGAAATCGATCTCCTCATAGCTCGTCTCGCCGAGTTCGTTTGCTGGGAACGGTGCGCATTAGAACCCGGCCTCGTGGTCGCGCCAGTCCTCGGGCAAGTACCTGCTCAGGTCCGCGATGCTTCGGCTCGGACGAAGCGTCAAGCCGAAGCTTAATCCGTCAATGGAATCCTGCCATTCTGCCATCGAAGGGATCGGCTGATTACAGAGCGCGTAAGCATCCATTCACATCTTCAATTTCTTAATTGATTGTCATCTTAAGGATAAAAAATTCAAAAGCCTGGTATAACTCTTCGATCCAAACTCTATAAATCAACTCACATGAATCTCGATGATCGGAACGTCCGGGTCAATACCGAAGCCTAGGCGGCGTCGTTCCTTTTTTGAACCGGTGCTTCGTGCATGCGGATCAAACGCCGCCCCCTTCCGGACAGGCGCGTGGCGGCTTCTTCCCATACCCGCACCCGGCCGCGTCAATTTTTCTGAACGCCAAGACAAAATCGACTGTGCTTGGCCGAATGCATCGCGGCGTGTAGAAATCGGCCTTCGAAGGCCCGCCCGTGCACGCCGACGGACGAGGGGCCGATCCGCCCGCAACGACAAACGAGGCCATCCATGAGCGCCGGTACCGCTGCCGACAACACCGCTTCGAACGCGTTCTTCGCCGCGCCCCTCTCCGAGACCGATCCCGAGATCGCCAAGGCCATCGGGCAGGAACTCGGCCGCCAGCAGCACGAGATCGAGCTGATCGCCTCCGAGAACATCGTCTCGCGCGCCGTGCTGGAGGCGCAGGGCTCGGTGCTGACCAACAAGTACGCGGAAGGCTATCCGGGCCGGCGCTACTACGGCGGCTGCCAGTTCGTGGACATCGCCGAGAACCTTGCCATCGAGCGCGCCAAGCGCCTGTTCGGCTGCGGCTTCGCCAACGTGCAGCCGAATTCCGGCTCCCAGGCGAACCAGGGCGTGTTCATGGCCCTGATGCAGCCGGGCGACACCTTCATGGGCCTCGACCTCGCCGCCGGCGGCCATCTCACCCACGGCGCGCCCCCGAACGTCTCGGGCAAGTGGTTCAAGCCGGTCTCCTACACCGTGCGCCGGGACGACCAGCGCATCGACATGGAGCAGGTCGAGGCGCTGGCCCACGAGCACAAGCCCAAGGTGATCATCGCCGGCGGCTCGGGCTATCCGCGCCACTGGGACTTCGCCAAGTTCCGTGAGATCGCGGACGCGGTCGGCGCCATCTTCTTCGTGGACATGGCCCACTTCGCGGGCCTCGTGGCGGCCGGCGTCCATCCCTCGCCGTTCCCGCACGCACATGTCGCCACCACCACCACGCACAAGACCCTGCGCGGCCCCCGCGGCGGCATGATCCTCACCAACGACGAGGCGCTGGCCAAGAAGTTCAACTCGGCGATCTTCCCCGGCCTCCAGGGCGGCCCGCTCATGCACGTCATCGCCGGCAAGGCGGTTGCCTTCGGCGAGGCCCTGAAGCCCGAGTTCAAGATCTACGCCCGCCAGGTGATCGAGAACGCCAAGGCGCTGGCCGACACCCTGATGTCGGGGGGCTACGACATCACCTCGGGCGGCACCGACAACCACCTGATGCTGGTGGACCTCCAGCGGAAGGGCCTCACCGGCAAGGCGGCCGAGGCCGCCCTGTCGCGGGCCGACATCACCTGCAACAAGAACGGCGTGCCCTTCGATCCGGCCAAGCCCACCGTCACCTCGGGCATCCGCCTGGGCACGCCGGCCGGCACCTCCCGCGGCTTCGGCGTGGCCGAGTTCAAGCAGATCGGCGGCTTCATCGTCGAGGTGCTCGACGGGCTCGCCGCCAAGGGCGAGGCGGGCGATCCCGAGGTCGAGGCCGCGGTCAAGCAGAAGGTCCATGCTCTGACCGACCGCTTCCCGATCTACGGCTGACGCACACCTGCCCGGAGGGCGCTGTCCTTCCGGGCCACGCCGCACCACGTTACGGAACGGCCGCGGGTCCTCGCTGATCCGCGGCCGTTCCCGTATCCCGACACGGAAAGTCCGCCCGATGCGGTGTCCCTATTGCGGCGGCTCGGAGACGCAGGTGAAGGACTCGCGCCCGAGCGAGGACGCCGCCGCGATCCGCCGCCGCCGGGTCTGCCCCGATTGCGCTGGGCGCTTCACCACCTTCGAGCGGGTGCAGTTGCGCGAACTCGTGGTGCTCAAGCGCTCGGGCAAGCGCGTGCCCTTCGACCGGGACAAGCTCCAGCGCTCCATCGACGTGGCCTTGCGCAAGCGCCCGGTGGAGCCGGAGCGGATCGAGCGCCTGGTCAGCGGCATCACCCGGCAGCTTGAGAGCGGGGGCGAGGCCGAGATCCAGTCCGAGGCGATCGGCGAACTGGTGATGGAGGGGCTCAAAGGCCTCGACGACGTGGCCTACGTGCGCTTCGCCTCCGTCTACAAGAATTTTCGCGAGGCCAAGGACTTCGAGGACCTGCTCGGCACCCTGGGCGAGGCGAGTCCCCTCCCGCCGGAGGAGGCCGCCGGGCCACCGGGCCGCCGCCCGGCGCGGGCGCGCCCATGAGTGCGCCGGACGCGCGCTTCATGCGCCTCGCCCTGGCGCTGGGGCGCCGCAACCTCGGACGGACGTGGCCGAACCCTTCGGTCGGCGCCGTCGTCGTGGCGGGCGAGCCCGGCAGCGAGCGGATCGTGGGGCAGGCCGCCACTGCGCCGGGAGGACGGCCGCACGGGGAAACCCTGGCGCTCGCCGAGGCCGGGGCGGCCGCACGCGGCGCCACCCTCTACGTCACCCTGGAGCCCTGCTCGCATCACGGCCGCACGCCTCCCTGTACCGAGGCGATCGTCGCCGCCGGCATCGCGCGGGTGGTGACGGGCATTGAGGACCCGGACCCGCGGGTCGCCGGCCGCGGCCACGCCCTGCTGCGGCAGGCCGGCATCGCGGTCGAGACCGGGCTCCTGCGGGAGCAGGCCGCCCGCGACCATGCCGGCCACGTCACGCGGGTGACGCGGGGGCGGCCGACGGTCCACCTCAAGCTCGCCTGCACCCGCGACGGCTTCGCAGCCGCCTCGGGCAACGAGCGGCTGCGGATCACAGGGCCGGTCGCGGACGGCGCCGTGCATCTCTGGCGCTCGCATGCCGACGCGATCATGGTCGGCATCGGCACGGCCCGCGCCGACGACCCGTCGCTGACCGTGCGCCTGACCGGCCTGTCCGAGCGCCGCACCTTACGGATCGTGTTCGACACGCACCTGCGGCTCCAGCCGTCGAGCGTGCTCGTGCGCGGCGCCCACGACGTGCCGACCCTTGTGGTCACGAGCCAGGGTGCGCCGGCCCATGCCAAGCGCATGCTGGAATCGCTGGGCGTCGAGGTGGTGCGCGTCGGGCGCGGCGCGTCCGGGCGGATCGACCTGAACGCGGCCCTGGCGATGCTCGGCGCACGGGGCCTGACGCGGGTGTGCAGCGAGGGCGGCCCCCGCCTTGCCGACGCGCTGGCCGAGGCCGATCTGATCGATGCCTGCACCCTGATCACCGGCCCGGCCGAACTCGGGGGCCGCGGCGGCCTGCCGGCGGTCGGGCCCCATCTGGCGGCGCGTCTTGCCGGCGCAGGGTTTCGCGAGGCCGAGACCCTGGCGCTCGGGCCCGACCACGCCGTCACCTACGAACGGAGTCCCGTCTAGCGATGTTCACTGGTCTGGTCAGCGATGTCGGCACGGTCCTGATCGTCTCGGGGGAGACGAACCTGCGCCGCCTCACGATCCGCGCCTCCTACGATCCGTCCGGCATCGCGCTCGGCGCCTCGATCGCCTGTTCCGGTCCCTGCCTCACCGCGGTGGCGGTGGAGCCGGCCGAGGGGGGCTGCGTCTTCTCGGTCGACGCAGCCGCCGAGACGCTGGCGCGCACCACGGTCGGGCTTTGGCGGGCGGGGACGCGGATCAACCTGGAGCGCTCCCTGCGGATCGGCGACGAACTCGGCGGCCATCTCGTCACCGGCCACGTCGACGGCCTGGCCGAGATCGTGTCCCGCGAGAGCGTGACCGAAGGCGCCTGGGGGCCGAGCGAGCGTTTCACCCTGCGGGCGCCCGGCCCGCTCGCCCGCTTCATTGCAGAGAAGGGCTCGGTCTGCCTCGACGGCACCTCCCTGACCGTGAACGGCGTGGCCGGAGACCTGTTCTCCGTCCTGCTGATCCCGCACACCCTGCAGGTCACGACCTGGGGCGAGCGGCGCGCGGGCGATAGCCTGAACCTGGAGGTCGACCTGATCGCCCGCTACGCCGCGCGGCTCGCCGAGGCGCGCGGGCTGTAGGCCGGTCTTTCACCAAGTCTCATAGGTCATGACCTATGAGGTCCGGCGGACGACCGCCGCCCGCGGTCGCGGGGCCGGGCCGCGATGAGGCATCCTCATCGAGGCCCGGAATCAGCGCGGCGGGATCGAGTAGGTCCCCGTGGCGTGACAGACGAGGTCGTCCGACCCGCTTGCGGTGATCGACACCTCGCCCACCGCCAACCGGCGCCCGAGCTTGAGCAGGCGCGCTTCGGCGAACAGATCCTGCGTGCCGGGCTTGCGCAGGAAGTTGAAGCCGAGGTTCGTCGTCACGGCGAGCGCCACCGGGCCGATATTGGCCAGGATCGCCGCGTAGAGGGCGTAATCGGCCAGGGCCATCATGGCCGGACCGGAGACGGTGCCGCCCGGCCGCAGGAAGCACTCCTGGCCCTCCAGCCGCATCCGCGCGGAGAGCGGGCCGACCGCCTCCAGGTGATAGGCCCGGCCGCCCGCGTGCATCTGTGGAAATTCCCGGTCGAGGAAGTCCCGGGTCTCGGCGAAGGTCATGATCGTGGGCGCGCTCATGGGGCGCCTTGCAGCACGACCGGCGGCATCGGGCAAGGGTGACGGACAGTCAGAAAAAAATCGGGCGGGCGCTGGCGTGGTGCTCGCCGACGACGGTGCCGGTGGCGGGTTCGACCTCCTTCAGCACCACGTCGTAACCCCACAGGTCGGCGAGGTGCTGGAGCACCCGCTTGGCGTCGTCCTTCTGCAGGGTGATCCGGTTGAGGGCCTTGTGATGCAGGATCAGGCGGCGGTCGCCTTCCAGATCCACGTCAACCACCTCGATGTCGGGATCGAGCCAGGCCACGTCGTACTGCCGGGCGAAGGAGCGGCGCATCTTCCGGTAGCCGCGCTCGTCGTGGATCGCCTCGACCCGCAGTTCCGACTCGTCGGGGTCGTCCACCACGTGGAACAGGCGCATCTCCCGCATCAGCTTCGGCGAGAGGAACTGGGCGATGAAGCTCTCGTCCCGGTAGTTCGCCCAGATGTCGCGCAGCGTCCCCATGGCGTCGCCCGTCCCCGCGATCTCGGGGAACCACTGGTGGTCCTCCGCGGTCGGGTTCTCCACGATGCGGGCGATGTCCTGCATCATCGCGAAGCCGATGGCGTAGGGGTTGTGGCCGCCGTAGCCGCGCTCGTCGTAGTTCGGCTGGCGGATGACGTTGGTGTGGGATTGCAGGAATTCGAGATAGGCCGCCTCGCCGATCAGGCCCTTCTCGGAGAGCGCATTCATGATCCGGTAGTGGGTATAGGTAGCGCAGCCCTCGTTCATCACCTTGGTCTGGCGCTGGGGATAGAAGTACTGCGCCACTAGGCGCACGATGCGCAGGATCTCCCGCTGCCAGGGGCGCAGGCGCGGTGCGACCTTCTCCAGGAAGTAGAGGATGTTCTCCTGCGGCAGTTCGAGCAGCGCCCGCCGGCGCTCGGCGGCGAGGTCGGCGCGGACCGCGCCGGTCTTGGACGGAAGGGTGCGCCAGAGGTCGTTGTAGATCTGCTCGCCGTGCTCGATGCGCTCGCGCTCGCGGCGCTGCTCCGAGGCGAGGTCGGGCCGCTTCTTGCGGGGATAGCGATGCACCCCCTGGCTCATCAGGGCGTGGGCGGCATCCAGCACCTGCTCCACGGCCTGATGCCCGTAGCGCTCCTCGCAGCGGGTGATGAAGCCCTTGGCGAAGTCGAGGTAATCGAGAATCCCCTCCGCGTCGGTCCACTGCTTGAACAGATAATTGTTCTTGAAGAAGTGGTTGTGGCCGAAGGCGGCGTGGGCGATCACCAGCGTCTGCATCGTCGCCGTGTTCTCCTCCATCACGTAGGAGATGCACGGATCGGAGTTGATGACGATCTCGTAGGCCAGCCCCATCAGGCCGCGGCGATAGCCCGCCTCGTGCTGGGCGAAGTGCTTGCCGAAGGACCAGTGCTTGTAGAACAGCGGCATGCCGATCGAGGCGTAGGCGTCGAGCATCTGCTCGGCCGTGATGATTTCGATCTGGTTGGGATACCAGGACAGGCCGAGGGCGCCGGCCTCGACCTCGCAGGCGTCGTGGATGCGCCGAATGGTATCGAAGTCCCAGTCGTTGCCGGTGAACAGGGGTTTTGCGCCGCCGGAGATCGTCTGGGGCGTCTTGGGCTTGACGAGCGTCATGCGGCCTCCCGATCGATCGAATAGTCTCGGCCGCATCCGCTGCGTGCCTCCTCCCTCCCCCCTCTGCTGGGGAGGGTGGCCCATCCGCGAGGAGGGGTCGGGAGCGGGGAACGCCCGGTCCGGATGCGGCGCTCCCCTCTCCCCGCCTGCTGCGCAGGGTACCCTCCCCCGCAGAGGGGGGCGGGAAACGTCGCGCCGCTCCTTATCAAGCCTCTGCCTCCGCCCGCGCGTCCTTGCGGCCGAACAGTTCGCGGAAGACCGGGTAGATCTCGCGGCGGTGGTTCACCTTGCGCATCGCGATCGGGCCGCCGGCCTTGGCGATGGCCTCGTAGGTGCGCCACAGGGTGGTGCGGTGCTCGACGAAGCCGGCGCGCGGCCCGTTCTCGTCGCCGACCTCGAGATAGGCGAAGTGCTGGCAGGCCGGCAGGATGTGGGCCCGCAGCAGCTCCGTCGAGGTCGGGCCGTCCGAGGAGACGTTGTCGCCGTCCGACGCCTGGGCGGCGTAGATGTTCCAGTCGTCGGGCGCGTAGCGCTCGGCGATGACGCGCTTCATCTCCACCAGCGCCGACGAGACAAGGGTGCCGCCGGTCTCGCGGGAGCCGAAGAAGGTCTCCTCGTCCACCTCGGTGGCCCGGTCGGTGTGGCGGATGAAGACGATCTCCACGTGCCGGTAGCGGCGGGTCAGGAAGATGTGGAGCAGGATGTAGAACCGCTTGGCGAGGTCCTTCATGTGCTCGGTCATCGAGCCGGACACGTCCATCAGGCAGAACATCACCGCCTGGGCCACGGGCCGCGGATAGGGCTCGAAGCGGCGGTAGCGCAGGTCGATCGGATCGACGTAGGGGATGCGCCGGGTCCGCTCCCGCAGCATCTGGAGAGAGAGCGTGAGGTCCGGCAGGTCCGGGTCGCCCTCGCGCAGGGACGCGATGCGGGCCTCCAGCGCGGCGACCTCGTCGGGCTTGGGACGCTTCAGGGCGATGCGCCGGGACATCGAGTTGCGCAGGGTCCGGGTCAGGGCGAGGTTGGCGGGCGAACCCGTCACCGTGTAGCCGGCCCGGCGCAGTCCCTCCGTCTCGACGATGGCCAGCCGCCGCTTGGCGAGGTCCGGCAGTTCGAGGTCCTCCAGGAAGAGTTCGAGGAACTCCTCGCGGGTGAGCACGAAACGGAAGGCGTCCTCGCTGTTCTCGCCGCCCTCGCCCCCTTCGCCGGAGCCCCGGCCGCCCCCACCACCGGACGGCCGCTCGATGCGGTCGCCCTCCACGTAGGTCTTGTTGCCCGGCAGGATGTGGTCCTGGAGGCCGGTGCCCGATTGCCGGGAGAAGCGCGGCTCGCGCACCCCGTCGGCGGGCACGGTGACGCGCCCGTCCTTGCCGAGGTCCTTGATATCCTTCTCGCGGGCGGATTCGCGCACGGCGCGCTGGGCCACGTCCTTGACCCGCCGCAGGAAGCGCTGCCGGTTGGGGAGGCTCTTACCTCCGGGATTCAGTCGACGGTCGACGATGTGCATTCGGTGACCAGATCCCCGCCCGCAAGTCCCGGCCGGTGACGCTAGACCGGCCGGCCGTCCGAAAGTGTGGCGGGTGTCGGGCGCCCCCGCGGGGGCGCTCAGCCCGCCTGCTTCACCCGCATGTACCACTCGACGAGACGGCGGACCTGCCGCTCGGTATAGCCGCGCGCGGTCATGCGATCGACGAACTCGCCGTGCTTCTTCTCGGTGTCGCCGTCCTTCTTCGAGCCGAAGGAGATGACGGGCAGCAACTCCTCGACCTGGGAGAACATCCGCCGCTCGATGACTTCGCGCAGCTTCTCGTAGGATGTCCACGAGGGGTTGCGCCCGCCATGCTGCGCCCGCGAGCGCAGGGCGAACTTCACCACCTCGTTGCGGAAATCCTTCGGGTTGGCGATGCCGGCCGGCTTCTCGATCTTGGTGAGTTCCTGGTTGAGAAGCTCGCGGTTGAGGAGCTGGCCCGTCTCCGAGTCCTTGAAGTCCTGGTCCTCGATCCAGGCGTCCGCGTAGTCGATGTAGCGGTCGAACAGGTTCTGGCCGTAATCGTGGTAGGATTCGAGGTAGGCCTTCTGGATCTCGTGGCCGATGAACTCGGCGTAGCGGGGCGCGAGTTCGGTCTTGATGAACTCGATGTAGCGCTTCTCGGTCTCGGGCGGGAGCTGCTCACGGCGCAACGCCTGCTCCAGGACGTACATCAGGTGGACCGGGTCGGCAGAGACCTCGGTGGTGTCGTGGTTGAAGGTCGCGGCGAGCACCTTGAAGGCGAAGCGGGTCGAGATCCCGTCCATGCCCTCGTCGACGCCGGCCGTGTCCTTGTACTCCTGCATCGAGCGGGCGCGGGGATCGACCTCGCGCAGGGACTCGCCGTCGTAGACGCGCATCTTCGAGAAGGCGTTGGAGTTGGCGTGCTCGCGCAGCCGCGACAGCACGGAGAAGCGCGACAGCATCTCCAGGGTGCCGGGCGCGCAGGCCGCGTCCGACAGTTCCGAGCCCGAGATCAGCTTCTCGTAGATGTGCTGCTCCTCCTGCACGCGCAGGCAGTAGGGCACCTTGATGACGTAGATGCGGTCGATGAAGGCTTCGTTGTTCTTGTTGGTCTTGAAGGTCTGCCACTCGGACTCGTTCGAGTGGGCCAGGATCACGCCGGTGAAGGGGATCGAGCCGATGTTCTCGGTGCCGACGTAGTTGCCTTCCTGCGTCGCCGTGAGCAGCGGATGCAGCATCTTGATCGGTGCCTTGAACATCTCGACGAACTCGAGGATGCCCTGGTTCGCCCGGTTCAGCCCACCCGAGTAGGAATACGCATCCGGGTCCGCCTGCGAGAGGGTCTCGAGCCGGCGGATGTCGACCTTGCCGACGAGGCTGGAGATGTCCTGGTTGTTCTCGTCGCCGGGCTCGGTCTTGGCCACGCCGATCTGGCGCAGGCGCGAGGGCCGGACCTTGATGACCTTGAACTGCGAGATGTCGCCGTTGAACTCGTCCAGCCGCTTGAGGGCCCAGGGGCTCATCAGGCCGGTGAGGCGGCGGCGGGGGATGCCGTAGCGGCTCTGGATCTCGGCCCCCATGATTTCGGGGTCGAACAGGCCGAGCGGGCTCTCGAAGACGGGAGAGACCTCGTTGCCGGCCTTGAGCACGTAGATCGGGTGCACCTCCATCAGCGCCTTGAGGCGCTCGGCCAGCGACGACTTGCCGCCGCCCACGGGCCCGAGCAGGTAGAGGATCTGCTTGCGCTCTTCCAAACCCTGCGCCGCGTGACGGAAGAAGGACACGATCCGCTCGATCGTCTCCTCCATGCCGAAGAACTCGGCGAAGGCCGGGTAGGTCCGGATCGTCCGGTTCATGAAGATGCGGCCCTGGCGCGCATCCTTGGCGGTGTCCACGAATTCCGGCTTGCCGATCGCGTCGAGGATGCGCTCAGCGGCCGAGGCGTACATCAGCGGCTCGTCGCGGCAGGCCTCGAGATACTCGGAGAGCGTCATCTCCGTGTCGCGGCGCGCTTCGTAGCCGCGGGCGAAGCTCTGGAAAAGGTCGTTGGTCGCATGCATCGGCATTCGATAACCCTCTCAGACCGTGGACAGCTTCATCCTGTCCCGCCTCGGATGCAACCGACAGGCCCGCTTTTGTCGCAGTGCGGAACACGCATCGCCGCGGAGTGTGATGCTTGCAACAGGTGTGCGGCGAAACTTCGGCACTCCTCAAGTCCCCGCGGGCACTGAACGCCCACGGAAACCGTCTACTGAGGTGAAAAATCGTGCAACAAAAGTCTACCTCTGCCTAAAACTAGAGATCCGTGCTCTCTTTCTTGGCATCTTCGGGCTTCTTGGGCGACGCCGCGCCGACCGTGATCTTGATGTTCTGGGTCTGGACTTGACCGTCGGCGTTTTTGATCTCGAACGTCACCTCGTCCGCGCCGGTGAAGCCGGCCTTGGGCTGATAGAACAGCGCCTGGACCGCGGCCTCCTTGTTCGGACACCGATAACTTGCCGGCGTCTTCACCTTGCCGACCTTGGTGATGACGGAACCGTTCTTGGGCGCGCCCGAGACCTTGAATTCCGGCATCGGCCCGGCGTTGCAGTCCTTCTTGAGGTTGGGCGCGATGGCGAGCCGCACGGTCTTGCCGCTGGCCACGGTCTCGCTCTTGGTGATCGTGGTCTCGGCCAGGGCGGGCCCGACAACCAGGGCCGGCGCGGCCAGGAGCAGGCTTCCTGCGAGGATCGCGGCGAACGGGCGGACGGCACTCATGGGCGGATCTCCAGGGTCGTTGGCGCGGCCGGGGCCGGCGGGAGCGAGCCTCCTCGGGCCGCTCGCCTGCCGGCACGATGTGGGAACGCGCCCGCCGCCCGTCGAGGGTCCGCTGCCTAATCCTGAAGCACGGCGGCGACGACGCCGGTGACGCGGGCGATCTGGCCGGCATCGAACTCGCCCGCGAGGGCGGCGGCGAGGCGGCGCTCGACGCGCTGCCGCTCCCCCGCGTCGGAGATCGGCGTATGCGGGATGTCGGCCTCGTCGAGGCGGCAGACCCTGCGGATCGTCTCCGCGGCCGCGAGCAGCGCGTCGCGGTCGCCCGGTCCCATCTCCCATAAAGGGTTGCGCAGACGGCTGATCACCCGGCGGGCGTCGCGATACTCCCGGTCGACGGTGGTCGAGGCCTCGATCTGGCTGACCAGGAACATCAGTTCCAGCACCTCGGACGCGGCCTCCGGGCAGGTCCGGACGATCCGCATGACGCGGCCGATCAGTTCCTGGGTCGGCGACAGTCTGGGGCGGGACGCGGCCATGCGGCGACCAACGCCGTCACCCCCCACAAGGTTCGATCGCCGATCCGACCAGGGCTCGAAAGACGGAGCGCGGCCAACGGCTTGGCCGCAAGATCCGGAGTACGGCCTTCAGTCTCCCGGCGGTTCCGGCGGCGCGCGCAGGGCGGCGAGCATGGCCCGGCAGGCGTGAAGCTCGTTCAGGGCGGCCTGGAGCCCGGCCCGGCCCGTTGCGTCGATGGCGGCTTCCGCCTCCTGGAGCGGTGGCGCGGCCGCGACCGCCTCGCCCCGGCCCACCGCCTGGACGAAGCGCAGGCCATTCTCCTTGAGGACGCGCTGCGCCCCTTCGATCGTGTAGCGCTGGACGTGCAGCAGGTGCCGGATGCCGGCGACGAGGTCCACGTCGTCCGGACGGTAGTAGCGCCGCCCGCCCGCCCGCTTCAGGGGCCGGATCTGGGAAAAGCGCGTCTCCCAGAACCGCAGGACGTGCTGGGGCACGTCGAGATCCTCGGCCACCTCGCTGATCGTCCGGAACGCGCCGGCACGCTTCTCGCCCGTGTCCGGAGCGACGGCTGCGAGCGACATGGGCGGTCCTCAGCTCTTCCTGGGGTCGGGGACGGGGACGGCGCGCCTCAATCGTCGGCGTCGTGGTCGGCACCGTTGAGGCCGTTGATCCGGGCCTTCAGCACGTTCGAGGGCTTGAACACCATGACTTGGCGCGGCTCGATCGCCACCTCCACGCCGGTCTTGGGGTTGCGCCCGACGCGCTTGCCCTTGCTGCGCACCACGAAAGACCCGAAGGAAGACAGCTTCACGGTCTCGCCCTCGGCGAGGCAGGCGCAAATCTCGGACAGGACGGTCTCGACCAGGGCTGCGGATTCGGTGCGTGAGAGGCCGACCTGCTGATACACGGCCTCGCTCAGATCGGCGCGTGTCACCGTCTTGCCTGTCATGCCGTCGCCCCCTTCGCGAGATTCTTCGTTGAGCCGTATCTCTATGATCCGGCACGCTAATCTGCCCCTATGCCGGGGTCAACCGCGCGCAACCCACGGTTAAGTCTAAAACGGTGCTCCTGCACCTGTCCGAGGCGGGCTCCCTACCACCGGATCAGGGCGGCTCCCCAGGCGAACCCGCCGCCGATCGCCTCGATCATCACGAGGTCGCCCTCGCGGATGCGCCCGTCCTTGCGGGCCACGTCCAGCGCCAGGGGGATAGAGGCGGCCGAGGTGTTGCCGTGCCGGTCGACCGTCAGCACGATCTTCTCGCGGGGTATTCCGAGCTTGTCGGCCGACGCCTCGATGATGCGGCGATTGGCTTGGTGGGGCACGAACCAGTCCAGATCCTCGGCCGTGGTGCCGGAGCGGGCGAAGGCATCGGCGATCACGTCGGCGACGGAGCCGACCGCGAAGCGGAACACCTCCTTGCCTTCCATGCGCAGGTGTCCCGTGGTGCCGGTCGAACCCGGCCCGCCGTCGACGTAGAGTTTATCCCGGTGGCGTCCGTCCGAGCGCAGGCTGGAGGCCAGCACGCCGCGCCCGGCCGAGCCGGCTTCTCCGTCGCGGGCTTCGAGCACGATGGCACCGGCCCCGTCGCCGAACAGGACGCAGGTGGTGCGGTCCTCCCAGTCGACGATCCGCGAGAAGGTCTCGGCTCCGACGACCAAGGCACGCCGCGCCGCGCCGGTGACCAGGAACTTGTCGGCGGTCGTCACCGCGAAGACGAAGCCGGCGCAGACCGCCTGCAGGTCGAAGGCCGCGCCCCGGTGCATCCCGAGCCCCGCCTGGATCTGGGTCGCGGTGGAGGGGAAGGTGTGGTCCGGCGTCGAGGTCGCGCAGATCACGAGGTCGATGTCCTCGGGGGCCAGCCCCGCATCGTCGAGGGCGGCACGCGCCGCGCGGGTGCCGAGGACGGAGGTGGTCTCGCCGTCGTCCGCGAGGTGGCGCTGGCGGATGCCGGTCCGCTGGACGATCCAGTCGTCCGAGGTGTCGACCCGTTCGGCCAGGTCGGCGTTCGTCACCACGCGGGCGGGCAGGCTCGATCCGGTGCCGACGACGACGGAACGCAGGGCTGACATCGTATTCCTTCCCGGACCGCTACGGATCCGGCGGCGTCTCGCCGCGCATCCGCACGCTCCTGCTTCGTCACGGCGGCGTCGGCCGCCTCCCGTCCTCAGGCCGGCGCCAGGGCCGGCGTCTGGTCCAGCATGTCGCGGATCGTGCGCATGAGGTCGTGGCGCGCCATGTCGTGGGCGAGATCGACCGCGGCGGCGAAGCCCTGCGCGTTCTCGGAGCCGTGGCTCTTGATGACGATGCCCTCCAGCCCGAGGAAGACGCCGCCGTTGGCCCGGCTCGGATTCATCTTGTCCTTGAGGGCCTGGAACGCCTGGCGTGCGAACAGTGCGCCGATCTTGGCCGAAAGGGTGCGGGTCATGGCCGAGCGCAGGTAGGAGCCGATCTGCTTGGCGGTGCCCTCGGCGGTCTTCAGGGCGATGTTGCCGGTGAAGCCTTCCGTCACCACCACGTCGGTGGTGCCGCGGCCGAGATCCGTACCCTCGACGAAGCCGTGATAGGAAAAGTTGGCGAGGTCGGCCTCGCGCAGCAGGCGCGCGGCCTCCTTCACCGCCTCGTTGCCCTTCATCTCCTCCGTGCCGACGTTGAGGAGCCCCACGGTCGGCCGGTCGAGGTCGAACACGATGCGGGCCATGGCCGCCCCCATCACCGCCATCTCGACGAGGTGCTCGGCATCCGTGCCGATGGTGGCGCCGACGTCGAGCACCACGCTCTCGCCGCGCACGGTCGGCCAGAGGCAGGCGATGGCCGGGCGCTCGATCCCCGCCATGGTCTTGAGGCAGATCTTCGACATCGCCATCAACGCGCCGGTGTTGCCGGCCGAGACCGCGGCATCCGCCTGCCCGTCGCGCACGGCCTGGATCGCCTGCCACATCGAGGACTTGCCCCGCCCCTGGCGCACCGCTTGGCTCGGCTTGTCGTCCATGGCGATGGAAACGGTGGTGTGGCGGACCTCGACCGCGCCCTTGAGGCGAGGCTCGGCCGCGACGAGGGGGGCGACCACGGCCTCGTCGCCGAACATCAGGAAGGTCATCTCGGGATGGCGCTCGCGGGCCAGGGCCGCACCGGGCACGACGGTGGACGGCCCGTGGTCGCCACCCATGGCGTCGAGCGAGATGCACACGCGTTGGGACATGTCTTGGCTGTCGCGGCTCCGGACGGGCGGCCTGTCGTCGGGGTTCGACGGGGCGGCCGGCGCGGCGGAACATAGTCATCCCACCCGACCGGGCAAACGAATTCGACCGGCCGCCGGTTTCAGCCCGATCTCATCCGAAATCCGGTTGGTCGCTTCGCGATGCGGATTTCGGCTTCGCTCAAGCGCCGCGCGGGCTCGGTGAGACCGCGTCCGCTTCGATCAAGCGGATGCGGTCTCATTCCCCGTCGCGGGTCAGGCCGCGCAGGGCGTCGAAGGGCGTGATGTCGGGGCCCGCCTGCACCGGCTCGAAGCTCACGCCGGGCTTGCGCGGATAGGGATCGAGGCCGAGGGCCAGGAACTCGGCGGTCAGCCGGCCGAAATCGATCCGGCCGCCGACGATCGGGTCGGGTATGTCGGCCTCCTCCGCGTCGGTGCCCGCGCGTTGGTCGGTGTCGGTGAAGACCTCGTCGACGGCCTCGTCCACCCTGCTCTCGAAGGGCTCCAGGCTCACCGTGCAGACCTGGGTCACCACGGCCTCCACACGGCCGGTGACGCGCAGCCGGCTCGTCGGTCCCTCGACCGCGAAGCGCCCGACGAGGTCGCGGATCGCGGGGATGCGGAAATCCGCGGCCAGCGCCGCGCACTCGGCCGGGCTCGCCTCGACGGTGACCGCGCCGCGCCCTTGCGGCAGCCGCTCGACGTTCACGGAGCGCGAGAGAGGGCCGATACGATCGTCGGGGGTCTTGGAGGATGTCATTGGGGATGTCCCGGTCGGTCTCATGGCTGCTCTCCGAAGCCGTCCGGAGCCGGCAGGCTCGGCCCGGCCTTCAGGATCGCGTCGAGGTCGACCCGGGCCAGGGCCGAATCCGCCGCCCGCACGTAGGCGGCGAGGCCAGCGGCGGTCTCCGGCTCGTCCCGCCCCAGGACGTTGCGCGCCAGCGCCTGCCGAAGTGCCGCCACGTCGCCCGCATCGAGGGCGGTGGCATACCCGGCCGCCCGCCCGTAGAAGGCGCTTCCGAGCTTCTTCATGCGCTTGCCCACGGCCACGTCGCCGACCCCGAGTTCACGCAAGGAGGCGTCGAGCTGCAGGAAGACCGCGTTGACGAGGTCCTGGGCCACGTCGTCGGCCGGTGCGGACAGGTGGTCGAGCCGGCGCAGCACCAGGATGACGTGGAGGCTGAGGCACTCGAAGCGCCCCTCGACGGTGTCGGGCACCCCGAGCCGGGTGTAGAGGCCCGGCCGGCGCGCGGCCTCGTTGATGCGCAGGTGCAGCGCCTCGATGGAGCGCCGCCGCTCGTCCTCGCGCCGGAAGAAACGCCCGATCATAAGGTCCACCCTGCCTCTGGAGGCGCCGATGCGGCTACGCCGGCAGGCGCTCCTCCGGTGCCCCGCGCCCGTGCACCACGGCCGCGCGAGACCGGGAACCGGGACGGCCGGACGATGCCTGGGGGGTGTGGCCACGCTTGCCTTGTCAAAGCCATAACCCCGCGGTACGGCAACCCACGGTCAAGGTGCAAGCACCCTGCAGCCCGGTTTCTCACGGGCGGCCGGGTGGACTGCATCCATCAGCAAGATCAATGGGGGGCCGATGTCGCGCCGTCTCGTCTCGTCTTTCGCGCGCCTCGCCCTGCTCGGCCTCGTCGGCACCGGCCTCTCCGGCTGCATCGGCGAGGAACTCCGCCACGGCTATCAGATCGACCAGGCGGCGCTCGCCACGGTGAAGCCCGGCATGAGTGCGGAGCAGGTGCTCCAGACGCTGGGCACGCCGTCCACCGTCTCCACGGTCGGCAACAAGTCCTGGTACTACATCTCCCAGAACACCAGCCGCACCGTCTTGTTCCTCGGCGAGCAGGTCGAGGACCAGAAGGTCACGGCGGTGTATTTTAACGCCGGCTTCAAGGTGGAGCGGGTGGCGCTCTACGGCCTCCAGGACGGGCGCGTGTTCGACTTCATCCAGCGCACCACGCCGACGAGCGGCCAGGATCGCGCCTTCATCAGCCAGCTCTTCCGCGGCCTGACCCGCTACGAGCCCTTCGGCAGCGGCCGGGGCACCAGCGTCGTCCCCGGCGCCAACCGCGGCCAGTAAGGCTGCGGCATTACCGGACCGCCGGTCGCGACAGGACCGGCGGGATGTCGCGCGGGTGAGCGAACATGAAATCCGACCCCGCAGCGGCCAGCGCATCGGCGCGGGTGTATCCCCAGGCGACGGCGCCGAACGCGCACCCCACCGCCCGCGCGGCTTCCAGGTCACGGATCTCGTCCCCGATGCAGAGCGCGTCCGCCGGCGCGATCCCCTGCCGGGCGAGCAGTCCGCGCAGGCGCCGCGCCTTGCCGAACACCGACGCGCCACAGGCGAAGTTCGTGAAGTAGGCGCTGTTCTCCGATCCGAGCACCTGGCGCACGTTGGCCTCCGTGTTGGAGCTGAGGAGCGCCAAGGGAACGCCCGTCGCGCAGAGGTCCGCCAGCATCCGGTCGATGCCGGGAAACAGGCGCAGGGTCGCGATGTCGCGGGCGGCGAGCCCATGCATGTGGCGGGCGATGAAGGGCAGCTTCCAGGCGGGAACGCCAAGACGGCGCATGATCTCGCGGGCGCCCAGCGCACGGAGCGCGTCGGTCTCGACGGCCTCGACCCGGCGGAAGCGGTAGCGGTCGGCGACCCCTTTCAACACGCCGCAGAACCAGCCGAAGCTGTCGGCGAGCGTGCCGTCGAAGTCGAGCACCACGAGGCGGTAGCGCCGCCCTGTACCCTGGCCGGGAGGCGGAATCTCAGAACCGCAGGTTGGCGAGCGGCACGTCGAGGCGCATCACCAGCCCGCCGGGCGCCCAATCGTGTTCCAGCACGCCGTCGAGTTGCCCGGCGACGCTGCGCTCGGCCAGCACCGTCCCGAACCCCTTCCGGGTTGGGCGCACCGTAACCGCGGGCCCGCCCGCCTCCGCCCAGGTCAGGGAATAGGTCCCGTCCGTGCTGCGGCCGGTGAGGGTGACGCTGCCCCGCTCCGTCGAAAGCCCCCCGTACTTGACCGCGTTCGTGGCCTGCTCGTGCATGATGAGGGCGAGCGCGGTCGCCGTGCGCTCGCCGATCTGCGCGTCGTCGCCGGTGATCGCCACACGCGCCCGGCCGTCCTCGACATAGGCCGCCATGATGAGCTGCATCAGGCCGAGCACGGTCTGGCCGAGGACGGCCGGGGCGCTCTCCGGCGAATGCGGGCGGACGTATTCGTGGGCGTGCGCCAGGGCGCCGAGCCGCTCGCGGAAGGCGGTGGCGAAGGGTCGGGCCGCGGGATCGCTTCGGGCCGTGAGCGCGGCGAGGCCGCCGACCACCGCGAAGATGTTCTTGATGCGGTGCGACAGTTCCCGGATCAGGAGGTCGCGGGCTTCCTCGGAGCGCTTGGCCTCGCGCAGGTCGCGGGTCACCGTGGCGTAGCCGACCTGCGAGCCCGTGGCGTCGCGGACGGGGAAGATGTTGTAGAGTACCGTGATCGGCTCGCCGGTGCCGAAATGACGGAAGGTCAATTCGCCCTCCCACCAGCCGTCTCGGCCGACCGCCGGCATCACCACGTCGTCGAGGACGCTGCGGCTCTCGGGGGTGAAGAAGTCCGCGATCCGCAAGGCCCGCGCGGCGGCGAGGTCCGGCAGCCCGAGCAGCGCCAGGGCCGCCTCGTTGAGGTGGCTGATCCGGCCGTCCTGCGCGGCCAGCCCGATGAAATCCTTCGAGGTCTCGACGATGGCGGCGAGCTTGCGCGCCTCCGTCTCGGCCTGCTTCAGATCCTCGATGTCGGTGCAGGTGCCGAACCAGCGCTCGATCCGCCCCTCCGCGTCGCGGATCGGCATGGCCCGCCCGAGCGTCCAGCGATAGACGCCGGTGTGATGACGCAGGCGGTACTCGATCTCGTAGGGCTCGCCGGTGGCCAGCGAATGCCGCCAGCGAGCCCAGGCGGCGTCCTGGTCGGCCGGGTGGAACATCCCGTTCCAGCCCTCGCCGTCGGTGGAACCGTAGGGCACGCCGGTGAACGCGTACCAGCGATCGTTGTAATAGTCGTGGAACCCATCCGGAAGGGTGGTCCACACCATCTGGGGCATGGCCGAGGTCATGACGCGGAAGCGGCGCTCGCTCGCGGCGAGTTCGGCCTCGCGCTCGGCGACCTGCGCCAGGGTGCGCCGGTGCTCCAGCAGGGTCGCGATCTGCCGGGCCAGGGTGCGCAGGGTCGCCCCCTGCGCCTGAGTCAGCCCCTCCGGACGCGGCGCCGTATCGAGGACGCAGAGAGTGCCCAGCGGCAGACCGTCATCGATGCGGATCACGGCGCCGGCATAGAACCGGAATTTCGGGTCGCCCGCGACGATGGGGTTCTCGGCCGTCCGCCTGTCGGAGCCGAGGTCCGGAATCACGAGCATGTCTCCCGCCTGGATGGCGTGCGCGCAGACGGACTGGTCGATGGGCATCTCGGCGCAGCCGAGGCCGACCTCGGCCTTGAACCACTGTCGGGCCTCGTCGACGAAGCTGACAAGGGCGACCGGCGCGGCGCAGACATGAGCCGCGACCCGCACGAGGTCGTCGTAGGCCGCCTCGGCAGGGGTATCGAGAATCCCTAATCCGCGCAGTTTCGCGAGCCGGTCCGCTTCGGTCCAGCGGTGATCGGTCGTGGGCTCGGATGTCGGCGGAGTCGGGGTCGGCAGGTCCATGGCTACGCGATGAGATAGGCCCAGATACGCCTCCCGCCTAGGAGTACGGCTGGATCGAACCCCTGCTCATGCGGGCGATGCCTGCACGTTCCTCCCCCCGGACGATGCCGCCGGGGCATGGCATGCTCCGGCGGCGGGTACTTTCAGGCCGCCTTCGAGGCGGCCAGCGTCGGGTAGTCGACATAACCTTCCGGGCCCTGGCTGTACCAGGTGCTCGCCACGTCCTTGTTCAGGGGCGCGTCCGCGGCCAGCCGCACGGGCAGGTCGGGGTTGGCGAGGTAGGTGCGGCCGAAGGCAATGGCGTCGGCGTTGCCCTCGTCGAGGGCAGCCTGGGCGCTGCGGCCGTCGTAATCCGAGTTCAGGATCAGCGGACCGTGGAAGACCCGCTTCATCGCGGGCGCGATCGGCGGGTGGTTGGCCGTGCCGAACGTGCCATTGGGGCCCGGCTCACGCATCTCTAGGAAGGCGATGCCGATCTCGGAGAGCGCCCTCGCCGCGGCCACGAACAGCGGCTCGGGGTTCGAGTCGTCGGTGCCCTGGATGAGGCCGTTCGGCGACAGGCGCACGCCCGTGCGGTCCTTGCCGACGGTGTCGGCCACCGCCTGCGTCACCTCGCGCAGCAGGCGCACGCGATTCTCGATGGAGCCGCCATAGGCGTCGGTGCGCTTGTTGTCCCCGTCACGCAGGAACTCGTCGATCAGGTAGCCGTTCGCCGCGTGGATCTGCACGCCGTCGAAGCCGGCCGCGATCGCGTTGCGGGCGGCGCGCCGATAATCTTCGAGGAGGCGCGGAATCTCGTCGATCTCCAAGGCGCGCGCCTCGGCATAGGGCTTCTTGCCCTCGTAGGTGTGGGCGGCATCCGGCGCCGTCGTCGCCGAGGACGAGACCGGCTTCTCGCCGCCGAGGAAGTCCGGATGGACGAGGCGGCCCATGTGCCAGATCTGGCAGACGATGCGCCCGCCGGCGTCGTGCACGGCCTTCACCACCGGCTTCCAGGCCGCGACCTGCTCGTCGGACCAGATGCCCGGCGCGTAGGGCCAGCCCAAGCCCTCGCGGCTGATGCCGGTCGCCTCGGTGAGGATCAGGCCGGCGCCCGCGCGCTGGGCGTAGTACTCGGCCATCAGCGGGGTCGGCACGTGCTCGCGCGTGGCCCGGCCGCGGGTGAGCGGCGCCATGAAGATGCGGTTGGGCGCCTCGATGGCCCCGATGCGGATCGGATCGAACAGTGACGGCATGGATGTCCCGTGGCTGGATCGGCCGGCCGGGTCGAGGCCCGGCGGCGATCGGTTGTCCCCTGGGCGCATAGGTGGACCGGAACCTACGCGGTGCCAGGGCGGCACGCGCATGGCGCAGGACTTCTTGTGCGCCGCCGCACATCGGGGTGCGGCAGACGCGAAACGGGTCGGGGTCCGCCCGGACCCCGACCCGCCGCACGGTCCCGACCTCAGGTGGCGTCAACGATAGCCGATCCAATGTTCCGAATAGCCTCAAGAGCGCACAAAAACAGGCGTGACCCAAAGTCGAATCGCGCCGGGTTTCCCGGGGGCTCCAACTCTTGAGTGGATGGAGCGATGACGAAGCGACCCCCACCGTATCCCCCGAGGTCCGTGCCCGCGCGGTTCTGCAGGGTGCTGCCGATCGCCCCGTCGACGGACCGCGCGCAGGCTGCACGGCGCGCCGATCCCGGCAGGCTGCCGGCACGGGCCAGGAGCGAGGCGGCGCCGATGGTCGGGACCCGGCGCGTGTTCGAGGCGAACTTCCACGTCTACCAGCGTACGGAAAGTCTGGCACCAGCTCCGCCGGGACGGGATCGTGGTGGCCTGGTGCACCGTCGCGAAGCTGATGCGGGCGATGGGACTGAAGGGTGTCGTGCGGGGCAGGACGGTCCGGACGACGATCCCCGACCCAGCGGCAGTGTGCCCACTCGACCGGATCAACCGCCAGTTCAAAGCACCGCGCCCGAACGCGTTGTGGGTCAGCGAATTCACCTGCGTCGCGACCTGGACCAGCTTCGTCTACGTGGCCTCCGTGATCGACGTCTTCGCCCGCCGCATCGTCGGCTGGCGGATCTCTCGAACCGCCCACGCCGCCTTCTTGCTCGGCGCCTTGGAGAAGGCCCTGCACGCGCGTCGTCCCGTCCAGGGCGGCGGCCTGTTCAAGACCGAGGTGATCCATCGCCATGGCCCGTGACGGTCGTTCGAGGCCGTCGAGTTCGCCACCCTCGAATGGGTCGACTGGTTCGATACCCGCCGCCCGCTCCGACCGACCGGGACTATTCCTCCCGCCGAGGCCGAAGCGCGCTATTATGCCCAGACCGAGGTGCAAACCTCGGCCGCTTCACTCAAACCGAATGGCCTCCGGGTAACCCGGCCCGGTTCAGTCTTTCGAGAGCTCGAAATCTCAGAAATCGCCACGGCGGTCGTCGATTTCTCGTCATGGCCTTGTCGAGCGTTCGGACTTCGCGGATGTGAGGAGCCTCTGTGCGAGGAGCACCGCGGTGGGGGCATCGACCGCCGAGGCATCGGCGCCGACCCGTTCGACATATTCGGGATGCTCAAGGAAGACGGGGCCTCCGACCATGACGCCGAGCGAAGGGTTGAGCGACGCCCGTCGCACTGCCCTGATCGAGGCGGCGAGTTGATCGAGGTGGCTCTCCCGGCTCAGCGTCAGGCCCACCACGCCGAACGACTCCGAACCGACGAGATCGGCGATCTCCTCGGGACTGGAGGCAAGGCCGCTCGCCACATGCCAGCCGGCCTTCCGCATGAACTGCTCCACGATCGCCAAGCCGAAGGTGTGAGCCTCGCCTGGTGCCCCCATCAGGAGGATACGGCGCTCGCTATCGTATGGCGCGATGCCTCCGTCCGAGCGGAACATGGCCAACAGGAACTGGAGTTGGGCGAGGCCGGCCGTGACCTCGATGAAGTCGCACAGATCGTCGTCCCACATGCGTCCCAAGAGGGCCGCCGAAGGTGCCAGCAGGTCGAGGAACAGGTCGTCGACGCAATAGCCCTTGGCCGTCAGGGCGGTGAAGGCGTTCATGACGGGCGTGACGTCGTGCCCGAGGATCAGATCCGTGAAGCCTGCGACCGTTTCCGTATCCAGCTTCGGCAGAACGTCCGACCGGGCCTGCCTCTTGCCGCGATCGATCAACATCAGCCGGGGGATGATGTCCGTCTGGACGATGCGGCCGAGCGCCAGGGTTCGCTGCCGTGCCTCGTCGACGGATCTCCGTCGTGCATAGTCCTCGCGGACATACGCCGCTTCGGCGATCCCCTCCGTGATCAGACTGGCCCACTCTCGGTGGGTTGATCCCTGATCCAGCATTGCCTCATCCCCATGGTCCGGGGTTGGCGTCCCCGTTTGTCGTCGACCGTCATATGGCGAGTTCGCGGCGCAAGAGAGACCCAAATGCGCGCGTTGTAAAGGAGAGGTGCCAGTACGGCTCGCCCTCGATCCGGGTCCCCCGCCCCCCTCCCGCGTGAGGGTGAAGTCGGCCCGGTGGACCACGCGCACGCCGTCGGTCTCGTCGTGGAATGCAAGCCGATCGTCGGGGAGGTCACCCGTGCCGCCGGCCTGCACCTGACCAAGGGGACGGCCCGGTCCGACCGCCGGGCCGAGGGAGATGCGATGGACTACGATCGCAACCTGACGGCCTGCATCAGCGGCGCGCTCAAGCCCCACTGCACGCCGACGCAGACGCGGCGGGTGAAGCGCCGGGTGCATGAGGGCGTGCTCGACGCGATGCAGGAGCGGCTCGATCGGATGCCGGACGCGATGAAGATCCGACGCCAGACCGTGGAGCACCCATTCGGCACCTTGACGACCCGGATGGTGGCGACCCACTTCCCGACCCGGACCTTGGCCAAGGTCAGAACAGGGATGAGCCTCCACGTTCCGGCCTGCGACATGAAGCGGTTGATCCGGATCTTCGGTGCCGGGCCGCTGATCGCGGCCAATCGGGCCTGAGTGCCGCCGCTTCGATCCGTGATGCTACCGCCCGTGTGCGACCCGTGTCGGTAAACCCAGGTTCTCACAAAGCCTCGGTGGTTTGCGGTCTGTCCGCCAACCGGCGACAGACCGATAAACCGGTCATCCAGCCTTGCCGATCTGCCCCGGGAACGAGGAACGCCGGCGGAGACCAGCGAAGCCCAGGGCCGTTTCGGAACGGCGCCACCAAGGAAAGTCCGGACTCTTTCTTCAGCTACAACCCGGACTTGATCGATGCGACGAGATCCACGTCGACACCCACCTCGAGGGCCACCCATTGCCCCGACGCCCATGGGCCTTGACCGACGCCGAACTCCGTGCGGACGAGGTCGAGATGCCCGACCGCATGGGCGTGTCCGCCGTCGAGGCCGAGGCGGAACGGGAGCGTGACGGGCTTGCTCCTGCCCCGGATGGTCAAGGTGCCGACCGCGTCGTAACGGCCGTCGCCCTTGGCGACGAAACGACTCGCCTCGAAGCGGGCCGTCGCCTCGGCCTTGACGTCGAACCAATCCTTCTGGGGCATCGCCTCGTCGCGCTGGACGTCGCCGGTCTTCGCGCTGGTCAGGTCGATCAGGACCTTTGCGCTCCCGGTCTCGGGCTTGGCGGGATCGAAGCTCACCGCCGCCTCGAAGCGCTGGAAGCGTCCGGTGAACGGGACCCCGACCTGCACGCCGGAGAACCTGATCGAACTCCCTGCCGGGTCGACCTGCCAATCGGCGGCGAGGCCCATGGACGGGACCGCCTGGAGGGCCATCAGGACGAGGAGGTGACGGACGTTCATGATGATGATCTCGTAAGGGAACGGTCGCCCGTACCGCGCAGGACCGGCGCCATGCGACGCAGAACGTCGTCGCGAAGGACCCAGTGATGGCGCAGCGCCGCCGCCACGTGGAGCACGACGAGCGAACCGAGGAACCAGGCGCCGTAGGCGTGGACGCGCTTCATCACGGCCTCGCCCGCGGCCGGGTCGACGTGTCCGGAGAGCGGCAGGTGCGGCCAGGGGATCTGGCCGAACAGCACCGTCGGGATGTTGAAGGGCGAGAGCGAGACGACCGCCCAGCCGGCAAGCGGCAGGCCGACCAACAACCCGTACAGCGTGAGATGGGCCGCCGAGGCCGCCCGGCGCTCGCGCGCCGGCATGCCGTCCGGATGGGGCGGCGGCCTGTGGCCCCATCGCCAGGCGAGACGAAGGACGGTCAGCAGAAGGACCGTAATGCCGACCGACTTGTGCCACTGGTACAGCTGGAACCAGCGCATCGGCGCCAAGTCGCCGTGCTCCATGAGCAGGCCCATCCCCAGCAGGCCCAGCACGCACAGCGCGCTGAACCAGTGCAGCAGGATCGCTACCCGGGTGTAGCCTCGCGTATCCCTGGACATGACCCGCCCCCGTCCTCGGCCCCTGCCGTCAGTCCTGGCGCTCGAACGCGCCAGCGATGGTGAGGTGGAGATCGTCGCCGACGAGGGGCACGAAGGTCTTCACGCCGAACTCGGAGCGCTTGATCGTGCCGGTCGCGTCGAAGCCGACCGTGTACTTCTTGCTCATCGGGTTGGCGCCGGCGCCGACCAGGGTAACGTCGAGGGTGACGGGCTTCGTGACGCCGTGCAGGGTGAGGTTGCCGAGCACCTTCGCCTTGTCCTTGCCCTGCGGCTCGACCTTCGTGGATACGAACGTCATCTCCGGGAACTTGGCGCCATCGAGCCACTGGTCTCCCTTGAGCTCGCCGGTGAGCTTGTCGCTGGTGGTCGAGACGGACGCGACCGGGATCTTGATCGAGAGCTTCGCCTGGGCCGGGTTCTTCGGATCGAGGGTCAGGGAGCCCGACACGTCCGAGAAGCCGCCACGGTAATTCGAGAAGCCCATGTGGGAGACCTGCCACCCCACCTGCGTGTGGTAGGGGTCGACCGCGTAGGTGCCGGCCTGGATCTGGGCCGGGTCGTGCGTCGGCGGGGTCTGCGCCAGGGCCGGGACGGCCAGGGCGAGGGTCAGTGCGACGGTCGGGATGAAGAGGGTCTTCAACGTCGATCTCCGGATGGGGGCGACGCCTGTCGCCCGGTTTGCAGGCCGGTCCCGGGTCCGGTGCCGCTCCTGCGGCACCTTCTTCACCGATCACCGGATGGTTCGAAAGCCTGTATGATTCGATGCTATCCATCGGAACTGGCGATGGATAGCACCAACGAGCCTGCCGGGTCCGGTCGTTCAAGGCATCAGGCGCTCACGTCCCGACGGAGCATCGAAGTCGAACTCGGGTCCGACCGGCAGGGCGCGGCTCGGGTTCAGCCACGGATGGCCGGCGTAGTCGTGCCGCTTGATGTGACCGAGATCGACCGTCGGCCGGATGGCCGGGTGCCGATGCAGGTCGCGGGTGTAGGCCCAGAGCGGCTGATGCACGACGAGCGCGCGGCGGATGCACTTGAAGTGGCCGTGTCGGCTCACCCATGGCCTCACTTTTCCAATGCGGTCTTGACGGCCGGCGAGACCTCGGTGCCGAGCAGCCTGATCGAGCGCTGCATCGCCTCGGTCTCCAGCATGGCCGAGCTCATCTGGAACGTGATGCGCGAGAGCCCGCCCAGCGCCTCGTTCGCCGCGAGGACCTTGTCGCGGACGGTGCCGGGCGAGCCGATCAGGAAGGCGCCTCCGGAGCCGCACATGGCGTCGAACTGGGGGCGGGTGACACGGGCCCAGCCGCGCTCGCGCCCGATCTCGGTGAACATGTGGGCCCAGCCGGGGAAGAACGCCTCGCGGGCGGCTTCGTCCGTGTCGCCGACGAAGCCCATGGCATGGACGCCGACCCGGAGCGTCTCGGTTGCGTGACCCGCCCTGCGGCCTGCCTCCCGGTAGAGGTCGACGAGGGGGCGGAAACGCTCGAAGCTGCCCCCGATGATCGCCACCATCAGCGGCAGGCCCAGCGTCCCGGCGCGGGCGAAGGAAGCCGGCGTGCCGCCGACGCCGAGCCAGATGGGTATCCGTGCCTGATGCGGCCGCGGATAGACGCCCTGGCCGTCCAGCGGCGGCCGGAATCGCCCGCTCCAGGTCACCTTGACCTCGTCGCGCAGCTTCAGGAGCAGGTCGAGCTTCTCCGCGAACAGGGCGTCGTAGTCCTGCATGGCGAAGCCGAAGAGCGGGTAGGCCTCCCCGAACGAGCCGCGCCCGACCACGATCTCGGCGCGCCCCTTGGCGATGAGGTCGACGGTGGCGAACTCCTGGAAGACGCGCACCGGATCGGCGGCGCTCAGCACCGTGACCGCGCTGGCCAACCGGATGCGCTTGGTGCGGGCCGCCGCGGCCGCCAGGATGACGGTGGGGGCGGCGTCCAGGAATTCCGGACGGTGATGCTCGCCAATGCCGAAGACGTCGAGGCCCACCCGGTCGGCTGTCTCCACCTCGGCCAGCAGGGCCTCCAACCGGTCCGCCGGCGGGACCGTCCGACCCGTCGCCGGGTCCGGGATGGTGGCGGCGAAGCTGTCGATACCGATTTCCATCGTCTTGTCCTCATCGGGGTCGTTCGGGGCCGGCGGGTTCAGGCCGCGAGCGCGGCGACCTGAGCCCTGGCCTCGGCGACGGCCTGCTCCTTCGACGCTTCGTCCTTCGCGAGGCCCTCGGCCCGCACGATGGTGACGTCGGTGAGGCCGATGAAGCCGAGCGCGACGCGCAGGTAGCTTTCCTGATGATCAAAGCCGGCCATCGCGCCGTCGCCGGTGTAGATGCCGCCCCGGGTCGAGGCGACGAAGACCGCCTTGCCCTTCACGAGCCCCTCGGCGCCGTTCGGTCCGTACCTGAAGGTGCGGCCGGCGACGCAGACTCGGTCGATCCACGCCTTGAGCTGCGACGGGACGGAGAAGTTGTACATCGGCGCACCGATGACGATGATGTCCGAAGCGAACAGATCATCCACGTAGGCGCCGCCCTTGGCGAGATCCTCGCCGAGGGCCGGGCTGCCGACCTCGCCGCCGTGGAACACCGCCAGGTGCGCGTCCGACAGGTGCAGGGTGGGATCGGCCGCGAGGTCGCGGCGGATGACCTCGGCGCCCGGATGGAGGGCCTGCAGCCTGGCCACGATCTCGGCGGTGAGCCCCCGGCTGACCGAATGGGCGCCGAGGATGCTGGAGTCGATGTGCAGGATCTTGGTCATGGCGTGAGCCTGTGGTCATCGATGGAGGGCATCGGGGCACTCGGCCGGAGGCCGCTTCCAACCCTTGCGTAGGATCGGTTAGACGACCTCCCGCGGCATCGGGATAGCCACTCTTTCACGATGCTAAGCATCGGGTAATTCGATGGATGCGCGTCGAAGGCTTCGTCGTCCCGAGGAGGGACCATCATGGACACATCCTGCTCGGGACCACATGGCCCTCCGAACGTCTCGATGCTATCCATCGGTCTTTCCGATGGACGGCTTGCTTTCATGCTCGACGGATTGTCCCTGGACCAACTGAGGATCTTCGAGGCCGCGGTCGACGAAGGCAGCTTCTCCGCGGCGGCCCGGAAGCTTCGACGCACCCAATCCGCGGTCAGCGAGACGATGGCGAACCTGGAAGCGCAACTCGGGGTCGTCCTGTTCGACCGGAGCGGTCGCTATCCGCGCCTGACGACCGAGGGAACGGTGCTGCTGGCCGATGCCCGGGCCATCGTCGCCGGCGTCAACGGCCTGAAGGCACGGGCCAAGGGTATCGCGGGTGGGCTTGAGCCCGAGCTCACCGCCGTCATCGACGTGTTCTTCCCCATAGCCGCCTTCGCCGAGGTCGCCCGGGAGTTCCGGGAGGGCTTCTCGGCGACGCCGCTGCGGCTCTACGTCGAGGCCTTGGGCGCCACCGTCCAACCGGTCATGGACGGACGTGCGAGCTTCGGTCTCGTGGGTTCGCTGCCGACCCTGCCGGCCGGACTCACGGCCGAACGCATCGCGAACGTGGCTTTCGTCATGGTCGCGGCCAGCGGCCATCCGCTCGCGGCGCATCACGGGCGCATCCCGAAGGCCGCCTTGGCCGAGCACGTGCAACTCGTGCTGACGGATCGATCCGACCTGTCGGCCGGACGGGAGTTCGGCGTGATGTCGCCCTCGACCTGGCGGCTGAGCGACCTTTTCGCCAAGCACGCCTTCCTCCTCAGCGGGCTGGGCTGGGGGGGCATGCCGCTTCACACGGTCCGCCAGGACCTCGACGAGGGTCGCCTCGTGATCCTGTCCATCGAGGATGTCCCCGAAGGCGGCCTCTCGCTTCCGATGTCCGCGGTCTACAGGACGTCCGAGCCGCCCGGTCCCGCGGGCCGTTGGATGATCGAACGGCTGAAGCGATGCACCGACGACCCGTCCTCCCCCGGCTCCGTATCTAAACCGGGTACAATCTCCTGAGGATCGGCGTCATCGGTTCGGGCGCCCTCGGCTCCAGCGTGGCCGAGGCCTTCGCCGCGAATGTTCGTGACCTGATCGCGGCCTCCGAGTCCTTCCCCGCCGACATCGAGGGCGCCGGACGTCGAAAATGCCCTGGGCGGATGGTCGCCGCCACCCGCGCAGTCCGGAAGCCGCGGGGGGCGCCGTTCCGCTTGCCGGATACCTCGACCGGCGTACGACCGCGTTCGGGAATGGCGTCGGCCTCTCCTCCGCCTTCGTCGAATCGCTGCCAGGATGACTGCGCGGGGTGGATTTCAGCTCGTCCGCCTTGGGGCAGCGATGCATGGAAGCGGACATCGTCGCCGAGCCCGCTCACGAACGATAGCTGACCTCACGAGGCGAACAGGGTATGCCGTCGCCATGGTCCTACGTCCTGAAACTGCTTCTGACACCCTCGCAATTCGGGCCCTCGTCTCCGCTGCCTTCCACGATGCGCCTCACGCAACTGGCACCGAGGCGGACATCGTGGACACCCTCCGTGACGACGGCGCGTTGACCATCTCTCCTGTCTGCACAGTAGCCGACGAAGTCGTAGGACACGTCGCCTTCTCACCCGTCGTGGTCGGATGCGCGGCGGAAGGTTGGTTCGGGCTCGGCCCCGTGGCGGTTCAACCCGAATACCGCGGCCAGGGAATAGGCCAGCGCTTGATCGAGGCGGGGTTGGGCAGCCTTCGGGAACGTGGTGCCGGGGGCTGTGTTGTGTTGGGTGATCCTGCCTATTACCGACGCTTCGGATTCGCTGCCGACCCGGCTATCGTCCTGGCCGGGGTGCCCCTGAATACTTCCAGTCCTTAAGCCTGTGCGGGAAACGCCCGGAGGGCGAGGCTCGGTATCATCTCGCCTTCGGCGCGGCCTGACTTCCGCAAACCACTTCCAACCGAAGCTGCCGGATCACCGACCAATCGCCGCTTTCGGGAAGCGCTGACGGCGGTCTCGACGGTCGGGTTGGGTCGGGAGCGGATCGACCGTTCCGGGTGGGGACCCGCCCGTCCGCTTTCGGACGCGGGGATCGCACCACCGTCGTCCCGCACATGTCACATCGGGCATCCGCCACTTCGCGACCCGCAGTAAGCGGAACCCGTGCGGGATCGCGAGATGAGACTTGAAAGATACCAAACGGTCTGTATGTATGCGTACACCGAGTGACCGGTGAGATCATGCCGAGCCAAGCCTTCGCCTACGCCGCCCTGACCGTCGCCATCGTGTGCGAGGTCGCGGGCACCACCTTCCTGCAGAAGTCCGAGCAGTTCACCCGCCTCGTGCCGACCGTGGCGATGGGGGCGTTCTATGCCGGCGCGTTCTATCTGATGACGCACGCCCTGAAGGTCATGCCGCTCGGGATCACCTACGCCATCTGGAGCGGCGCGGGCGTCGTCCTGACCGCTTTGATCGGCGCCACTCTCTTCAAGCAGTCGCTCGACGTGCCGGCTCTGGTCGGCATCGCCATGATCGTCGGCGGGGTCGTGGTGATGCAGGTGTTCTCGACCGCGACGGGACACTGACCATGGAGAACGCCTACCGCCGCAGGAAGCAGCCGGAGCTCGTCCGGCGCACGCTGCTCGACTGCGCGGCCAGGCTCGCCATGGAGCAGGGGCTCGCCGCCGTGACCGTTCAGGCGGTCTGCGAGGCGGCGGCCGTCACCAAGGGGGCGATGTTCCACCACTTCGCGAGCAAGCAGGCCATGATCGACGCCGTCGTCG
Source organism: Methylobacterium trifolii (assembly GCF_022179685.1). Lineage (GTDB taxonomy): Bacteria > Pseudomonadota > Alphaproteobacteria > Rhizobiales > Beijerinckiaceae > Methylobacterium > Methylobacterium trifolii. Next base: position 5,630 of record NZ_BPRB01000078.1, on the reverse strand, counting down.
CCGAGCTCCTGGAGAAGCTCGATGCCGACATCGAGGCGGCGATGGTGACCGATCCGCAGCCCTACGGCCGATTCACTCGAGCCTACGTGACGGTCACCCTGGACGACCTGATGCTGAACCAGGGCAGCCAGTGGACGGCCCTCTACATCTCGTCCCTGACGGAACCGAGCCTGCGACAGGTCACGGCGGAGTGGTTCGCCAAGTTCGTCCGGCGGCACCGCGCGACCGACGACCATCCGACGCTGGAGATCGTGCGGCTTGCCGCCGACGGGGTCTGGCTCGCCGGCCTCCTGCGCGACGATGGCGGCCCGATGCCGGACCTCCCCGCCCTCCGCAAGCGCCTGGTGGCGATGACGCTTCCCGACTGAGCGGTCCCGACGGACCGTCCGACTCGCCATTCCCTGCCGAGGACCCGCCCGCCCATGCGAGAGCGTGAACGCAGACGCTTGCCCATCGTCCCGGTGATCACGCCGTACCTCGTGGTCCTGGCCCTGTGCGGCTGCAAGCCGAGCGCAACCGACCCGACGACGCCCGAGGCGGAGACGCCACCCATGGACGTGTCGACCGTGACCGTGGTGGCGACCACCATACCGCGCATGCTCGACCTGCCGGGACGGCTCGCCTCGACACGCGTGGCCGAGGTCCGGGCGCAGGTATCCGGCATCATCCAGCAGCGCACCTTCGAGGAGGGCAGCGTCGTGGGTAAGGGCGACGTGCTCTTCCAGATCGATCCGGCGATCTACAGGGCAGAGGTCGACACCAGGACCGCTGCGGTCGCCAGGGCCGAGGCGACGCGCGTGCAGGCCCAGCGCCAGTCGGAGCGCACCGAGACCCTGGTCGAGGGGCAGGCCGCCAGCACCGCGCAGAACGACATCGCGGTCGCCACCCTGCGCCAGGCCGAGGCCGATGTGGCCAGCGCCAAGGCGCAACTCGCCCGGGCCCGGATCGATCTCGACTTCGCCACCGTGCGGGCTCCCATCGCGGGACGGATCGGCCGTGCCCCGATCACGGAGGGAGCGCTGGTCGGCGGAGCCGATGCGACGAAGCTTGCGATCATCCAGCAGATCGATCCGATCTTCGCCGACTTCAGCGCCTCCGCCTCGGATCCGGGCGGCTCGCCGAACGCGCCGCCGGCAGGGGGGCGACGGAGGTGAGGCTGGTCCAGACGGACGATGGCCTGTACCCGACCGTCGGTCGATTGCTGTTCACCGACGTCGGCGTCGATCCAGGTACCGGACAGGTCAGCCTGCGCGCGACCTTCCCGAATCCGAAGGCGGCCCTGCTGCCGGGACCCTACGTCCGCGTGCGCGTCGCACAGGGCATGAAGGCCGACGCCGTCGTCGTCCCGGCGCAGGCAATCCAGCGCAGCAGCGCCGGCGAGGCCCAGGACTACGTCGTCGAGGACGGGAAGACCGCCTTGCGGCCACTGCGCACCGGCGCACTCACCGACACCGGCTGGACCGTCGAGGAGGGGCTCAAGGCCGGCGAGACCGTCGTGGTCGAGGGCTTCCAGAAGATCCAGCCCGGCATGGCCGTCAATCCCGTCGCCTGGACCGGTGGCAGGACGGCCGCCGCCCCCGAGCCCCACCGATAGGGGGTCGACAACCTCGTCGTCCCGGCTCCGCTTGCGCAGGCGCATTCCCATGACCCGGTTCTTCATCGACCGCCCGATCTTCGCCTGGGCGATCTCGCTCTTCATCATGCTGGTGGGTGCGATCTCCATCGCCGCCCTGCCGGTGTCGCAGTACCCGGACGTGGCCCCGTCACGATCCAGGTCACGGCGGCCTAGCCGGGCGCCCCGCCGGAGCGGCTCTGCGACGGCGTCACCCGGATCATCGAGGAGGAGCTCAACGGCATCCCGGGGCTGATGTACTTCGAGAGCACCAGCGACACGTCCGGCACGCAGCGCGGGGCTACGCCAGCGGCGACGCCATGGCCGAGATGGAGCGGCTCGCGGCGAAGCGGCCGTCCGGGTTCGACCACGCCTGGACCGGGCAGTCCCTGCAGGAGAAGCTCTCGGGCTCCCAGGCGGTCTACCGGCTCGCCCTGTCGCTGTTCTGCGTCTTCCTCTGCCTCGCGGCGCTCTTCGAGAGCTGGTCTATCCCGCTGGCACAGCCTGACCACGAACCGTCACGCACGGCGCAACGCAAAAGGCCACCCGATTCACGCCGGGTGGCCTTTTACTTTAGGTTTGATTAGTGCGTAAGTTTGGAGGTCGAGAGCGGATCTTTGGGTCAGTTATCAGTCAACTGTGTGCGAGCACCGCCAGCAGCAGCAGGGCGATGATGTTGGTGATCTTGATCGCCGGGTTCACGGCAGGGCCCGCCGTGTCCTTGTAGGGGTCGCCGACGGTGTCGCCGGTCACGGCCGCCTTGTGGGCGTCCGAGCCCTTGCCGCCGTAGTGGCCATCCTCGATGTACTTCTTGGCGTTGTCCCAGGCGCCGCCCCCCGAAGTCATCGAGATGGCGACGTAGAGGCCCGTCAGGATCACGCCCAGCAGCGATGCGCCGACCGTGGCGAAGGCCTGCGACTTGCCGGCCACGAGCTGGATCGAGAAGAACAGCACGATCGGCATCAGCACCGGCAGCAGCGAGGGAACGATCATCTCCTTGATCGCGGCCCGGGTCAGCATGTCGACGGCCCGGCCGTAATCCGGCCGGTCGGTCCCCTTCATGATGCCGGGCTTCTCGCGGAACTGGCGGCGGACCTCCTCGACGACCGCGCTCGCCGCGCGCCCGACCGCGGTCATGGCCATGCCGGCGAACAGGAACGGGATCAGGCCGCCGAGCAGCAGACCGACGACGACGTAGGGGTTCGAGAGGGAGAAATCGACGACGACACCCTGGAAGAAGGGGTACTTGGTCGGGCTGGCGTTGGCGATGAAGTAGTTCAGGTCCGAGGTGTAGGCGGCAAACAGCACCAGGGCGCCGAGGCCGGCCGAGCCGATGGCGTAGCCCTTGGTCACCGCCTTGGTGGTGTTGCCGACCGCGTCGAGCGCGTCCGTCGACTTGCGGACCTCGGCCGGGAGGCCGGCCATCTCGGCGATGCCACCGGCGTTGTCGGTCACGGGGCCGAAGGCATCCAGCGCCACGATGAAGCCGGCCAGCGCCAGCATCGCGGTGACCGCGATGGCGATGCCGAACAGGCCGGCGAGCGCATAGGTGGAGATGATGCCGCCGACGATGACGAGCGCCGGAAGCGCCGTGGATTCCAGGGAGATCGCCAAGCCCTGGATCACGTTGGTGCCGTGGCCGGTGACGGAGGATGCCGCGATCGACTTCACCGGGCGGAAGTTCGTGCCGGTGTAGTATTCGGTGATCACCACGATCAGCGCCGTGATGACGAGGCCGATCACGGCGCAGCCGAGGAGGCCGCCCGAGGTGAAGGTCACGCCGGTGGACGTGGTGAAGCTCGTCGAGAAGCTGCCGAACAGGGCGAAGTTCACGGCCGCGATCGCGCCGACCGAGAGCACGCCCGCCGTGATCAGTCCCTTGTAGAGGGCCCCCATGATCGACTGGTTCGCCCCGAGCCGCACGGCGTAGGTGCCGGCGATCGAGGTGAGGATGCAGGACGAGCCGATGGCCAGCGGATAGATCATCATAGCTTCGAGGACGTTGCGGCCGGCGACGTCCGTCTGGCCCGCGAAGAAGATCGCGGCCAGCACCATGGTGGCGACGACCGTCACGGCGTAGGTCTCGAACAGGTCGGCGGCCATGCCGGCGCAGTCGCCGACGTTGTCGCCGACGTTGTCGGCGATGGTGGCGGGGTTGCGCGGATCGTCCTCGGGAATTCCAGCCTCGACCTTGCCGACGAGGTCGCCGCCGACGTCGGCGCCCTTGGTGAAGATGCCGCCGCCGAGACGGGCGAAGATCGAGATCAGCGACGCGCCGAAGCCCAGCGCCACCAGGGCGTCGATGACCTCGCGGCTCGACGGGGCAAGACCTGCGCCGCGGGTGAGGTAGAGGTAGTAGAGGGCGACACCCAGCAGGGCTAGGCCGGCCACGAGCATGCCGGTGACGGCGCCCGACTTGAAGGCGACCTCCAGGCCCCCGCCCAGCGAGGTCGAGGCCGCCTGGGCGGTGCGGACGTTGGCGCGCACCGAGACGTTCATGCCGATGAAGCCGGCCGCGCCCGAGAGTACGGCGCCGATCACGAAGCCGACCGCGACCTTGATTCCGAGGAAGTAGGCCAGCGCCACGAACAGGACGATGCCGACGATGCCGATGGTGGCGTACTGGCGCTTGAGGTAGGCCTGCGCGCCCTCGGCGATCGCGCCGGCGATCTCCTGCATGCGCTGGGTTCCGGCGTCGCGTTTCATCACGTCGTTGATCGTGACGATTCCGTAGGCGACGGCGCAGAGCCCGCCCAGGATGATCAGCAGCAATGCGGTCATTCTACCGTCCTTGGATTTATGTGCCTGGCGTTGGCTTGTGATTGCCGAGCTCGGCCGCGGGGGCCGTGGGACGTTGGCGCTCGGATTCCGGCACTCCTTCCCAGAAGTGCGCGCCTTGATTGCCAAACTTCGCGGCGGAGCGCAAACGCGACTTCGGCCCGCGAACAGCGGATATTGCTGCAGCGCAATAATCGCTGGCCGCCACCGTCCCCGGAGACTGTCCGATCGAGGCGCGCCGGCCCGGATCGCCCCCCCTCAGAAGTGGCTGAACGCGCCGGCCGCGAAGACGCGCCGGCCGCGCTCCGTCTCGAAGGCGGGCGGTTCTCCGCCCGCGACCACGGTCCCGATGGCCGCCACCGGCACGCCGGCCGTTGCGGCCTCCCTGCGGAAGGCGTCGAGATCGGCCTCCGGGACCGTGCAGAGGATCTCGTAATCGTCGCCGCCGGTCAGGGCCGTGTCGAGGAGCGCCGGTTCGCGTTCCAGGGCGCGCGCCGCCGCTGGCGACAGGGGAACGCGGGCGGCGTCGACCACGGCGCTGCGGCCTTCGCCCGCCAGCATCCTGGCGAGGTCGCCGGCTAAGCCGTCCGACACGTCCATCGCCGCCGTGGCGAAGCGCCGGAGCGCGGGCGCAAGGCGCAGGCGCGGCTGGGGGTGCAGGTAACGGTCGAGCAGGTGCGCCTCGGATTCCGGGTCGAGGCCCCGCGCCCACCCGGCCTCGGGCGAGAGGCGCAATTGCAACCCGAGGGCCGCGTCGCCGATCGTGCCGCTGACGCAGATCCGGTCGCCGATCCGCGCCGTCCTGCGGCGCACGATCCCGCCGGTCGGCACCTCGCCGATCGCGGTCACGCCGATCAGCGCGGGTCCGGCCGCGCGCACGGTGTCGCCGCCGAGGAGCGGGCAGCCGAAGGACGCCGATGCCGCCCCGAGCCCCTCGGCGAAGCCGGCGAGCCATGCCTCGGTCCAGTCCTCCGGCAGCGCCAGTGTCAGGAGGAAGCCGCGCGGGACGGCGCCCTTGGCGGCGATGTCGGAGAGGTTCACCCCCAGCGCCTTGCGGGCGATGGAGGCGGGCGGGTCCTCGGGGAAGTAGTGCACGCCCGCGACGATCGCGTCGGCGGTGAGGACGAGGTCGTGGCCGGGGGCCGGCGTCAGCGTGGCGGCATCGTCCCGCAAGCCGTCTGACCGAGGACGGCCTGATCGCGCGCTACTTCGCGCCGCTCGCCGGCCCCGGCGCAGACGG
>NZ_BPRB01000077.1 GCF_022179685.1 Methylobacterium trifolii | reverse complement strand
CCTCCGCCCAAGCCCCCACCGGCCAAGCTCCCACCGGCCTGCTCCCGGCGGGCACCCCCGGCATCCCGGTCGGCTTCGTCACGCCGGCGGGCTGGCCGGAGGCCGAGGCCGGGCTCGACGCGCGCGCCCGCGCCTTCGCCCAGGCGACCGGCTTCACGCCGAAGGCCGGAAGCCTCTGCCTGCTGCCGGGCGCCGAGGGGGAACTCGCCCGCGTGCTGTTCGGCCTCGGCGACGTGGAGGCCCCGGCCTACGACCGGCTGCTGGCCGGCAAGCTGCCGGGCCTGCTGCCGGCGGGCCGCTACCGGCTCGAGGGCGCCCCGGAGCCCACTGAGTCGGCTCTCGCCTGGCTGATGGGCAGCTACCGCTTCTCCCGCTATCGCACCGCCCCATCCGAGGGCGCCCGCCTCGTCGCGCCCGAGGGCGTGAATGCTGCCGAGACCGGGCGGATCGCCGCGGCCGTGGCGATGGGGCGCGACCTCGTCAACACCCCGGCCAACGACCTCGGCCCCGCCGAGATCGAGGCGGCGGTCCGCGCGCTGGCCGCCCGCCACGGTGCCGCGGTGGCGGTGACGGAGGGCGAGGCTTTGCGCAAAGGCTATCCGCTGGTGCACGCGGTCGGCGCCGCCTCGACCCGCCCGCCCCGCCTGATCGACCTGACCTGGGGGCCCGCAGATGCTCCGCGCGTGACCCTGGTCGGCAAGGGCGTCGCCTTCGACACGGGCGGCCTCGACATCAAGCCGTCGGCCGGCATGCTGCTGATGAAGAAGGACATGGGGGGCGCCGCCGCCGCGATCGCCGCCGCCGACATGGCGATGGGCGCGGGGCTGCGCCTGCGCCTGCGCCTGCTGATCCCGGCGGTGGAGAACGCGGTGGCCGGCGACAGTTTCCGCCCCGGCGACGTGCTCGCGAGCCGGGCCGGCCTCAGCGTCGAGATCGGCAACACCGATGCGGAGGGGCGCCTGATCCTCGCCGACGCCCTGGCGCTGGCCGATTCGGAGGCGCCGGACCTGATCCTCGACTTCGCCACCCTCACGGGCGCCGCCCGCGTGGCCCTGGGGCCGGACCTGCCCGCCTTCTTCACCGAGGACGACGCCCTGGCCGAGGCGGTGGCCCGGGCGGGCCGGGCCGCGATCGACCCGGTCTGGCGGATGCCCCTGCACGCCCCCTATGCGGGCCTGCTCGATTCCAAGGTGGCCGACCTCAACAACGTTTCGGGCGGGCCCTTCGCCGGAGCGATCACCGCGGCCCTGTTCCTGCGCCGCTTCGCCCCACGGACGCGGGCCCACGTCCATTTCGATCTCTACGGCTGGAACCCCACGACCCGGCCCGGCCGGCCGGAGGGGGGCGAGGTGCAGACCGCCCGCCTCGCCTACGCCCTCCTGAGGGCGCGCTATCCGGGCTGACCGTCGCCGCATCGGGCCGCGCGGAGGGACGGCGTCGTCCCGTCCCTCCACGCGATGGTTTTACGCCAGGAGGAGGGGCGCTGAACCCTTGACCACCCCGTAGGACCCGCCGTTGCCGACGCCGTTGCCGCCGGCGTACTGGCCGTTGGACACGAGCCAGTCGACCACCGCTCCGCCGCTGTTCTGCAAGGCGATGTCCGCCGTGCCGTCGCCGTTGTAGTCGCCCGTCCCGACGATGGTGTAGCCGACCGAGTTGCCGACCTCATTGCCCGACACGGCGCGACTGTTGCCGACGATCCAGTCCACGACCGAGCCGCTGCCGTTCTGCAGCAGGACGTCGGTGGTGCCGTCGCCGTTGAAGTCTCCGGTGCCGACGACGCTGTAGCCGCCTGCCTCGCCGAGGACGTTACCGGAGACGACCTGGCCGTTGTTCATCGTCCAGGCCACGACCGTCGAACCGTTCTGCAACAGGATGTCGGTGGTGCCGTCGCCGTTGAAGTCGCCTGTGCCGACGACGCTGTATCCGCCCGCTTCGCCGACGGCGGCGCCGGAGACGACCTGTCCGTTGTTCATGGTCCAGGTCACGACCGAGGAACCGCTCTGGAGCACGATGTCGGCCGTACCATCACCGTTGAAGTCTCCGGTGCCGCGCACGGTGTAGGCGCCCGCAGCACCGATCTCCCGGCCGGACTGGACGCGGCCGTTGCTCATCGTCCAGGTCACGACCGAGGAGCCGTTCTGGAGCACGACGTCGGCCGTGCCGTCGCCGTTGAAGTCGCCTGTGCCGCGCGCGACGTAGGCGCCGGCCTCGCCGATGCCGTTGCCGGAGGCGTAGAGGCCGCCGCCCATGATCCAGTCGACGACCGAACTGGCGCTCTGGAGCAGAAGGTCCGACGTGCCGTCACCGTTCAGGTCGCTGGCGGCGGTCCTGGTCAGGTTCATGGTCGCGTCGGTGAAGCGCAGGCGCTCGATCCCGGTCAGCGAGTCGGTGCCCTCGGAACTGGTCACCGTGTAGGTGCCGGTGCCGGTGCGGGTGACGGTGGCCGCCGAGCGGGCGACGTTGAAGGTCGCCGTGTCGATGCCCGCGCCGCCGTCCAGCGAGTCGTTGCCCGCCCCGCCCGTGAGGGTGTCGTTGGCGGCGTTGCCGATGATGGTGTCGGCGCCCGCGCCGCCGATGGCGGTCTGGATCAGGGTGCCCTGGGCGATCGAGATGTTGTTGGTGAGCCCGGCCGCGCTGCTGAAGCTGCCGGCATTCAGGTTGATCCGCGCGGCCTGGCTGAAGCCGGACAGGTCGAGGGTGTTGTTGGCGCCCTGGTTGTAGAGGGTGACGACCGGGCTCGTGTTCTGGGTGAAGTCGAACAGGGTGCTCAAGGTACCGGTGATGTTGCTGTTGAAGCCGTAGACCTGCCCGCCAGTGAACTGGGTCTGGGCCGAGGTCGGCGCCCCGTAGAGCTGCTGGATCGCCAGGATGTCGCCCTGCATCACCGTGTGCGAGACCTCGCGCGTGGACCCGTCCGAGGACGAACCCCAGTTGGTGCCCATGACGGGATAGCTCGCGCCGTACTTGGCGGTGCCCGACTGGTTCCAGCCGATGTAGGACATGATCGACCACATGCGCTCGTCGTAGGCGCTGTACTGATCCACCGCCGGGTTGACCGTGCCGTTGTAGGCGCCGCCGTGGCCGAGGCCGAGAAGGTGGCCGACCTCGTGCACCACGGTGGCGAAGCCGTAGCCCGCGCTGGTGGTGAGGGAGCCGCTGAGATCGAAGCCGGCGACGCTGGTATCGATCGAGATCAGGGCCTGACCCGTATGCTGGCCCAGCGTGCTGCCGCTGCCGTTCGACACCGGTCCCGACTGGTAGGCGCCCATGTCGCTGCCGCGCCGGATCAGGACGTCTGCGGCTCCGCTCGATGCGGCGGCGACGAAGGTCACGTTGGCGACCGACGACCACAGGGCGAAGGCGCGCAGGTAGGTGGACTGCTCCGTGGCGGTGAAGCCGGCGGCCCCGTCGAAGGCGTAGGAGATGGTGGCGCCCGTGCCGGCGGTGGCCGAGCCCCACTTGTTCGCGGTCTGGCCGTTCCCGGCCCAGAAGCCGGTGCTGGCCACGGTGCCGTCGGCGTTGAGGCCGTTGATGAAGGAGACTTCCTGCGCGAGGGTCGGCGAGACAGGCCCGACGGGCGGCGCGCCGTCGCCGGGATCGGTCCGGACGTTGGGGGGTCGCCGGTCGATCGGGATCATCCCGACCTGCTGGCTCGAGAGCGGTCCGTCGACGGTGCTCGTACCTGTCATTTCGTGTTCCCCCGCGCGGTCAGAGCCGGCTTAGTTTATCGTTTGTCGGCGACCGCACGTTTCTGTTTGGTATCTGCACTCGCGACGATCGGCGCCTAGTCGAGGCGCGGGCGCGATTCAAGATGCCCGGCGAAGGTTGGGACGCAGGGACAAGTTTTTCGGATTGCGGTGTTGGATTTCGGCAGCAAACGCCTGCCCGTCAGGCCAGGCCGGCCGCCTGGAGCAGCATCCCCGCCCCTGCGCAGGCCGCCAGCGTCGGCAGCACGCCGGCGCGGGTGGTGAACACCGCCAGGATCGCGCAGAGCGCCAGCAGGAGGGCCCAGGGGTTCAGGCTCGCCAGCACCGGAAGGTCGAGCCGGACCGGGCCGGCCGCCACGGTCCGGGTCTCGGAAAAGATCGCGTGGATCGCGAACCAGACCGCGAGGTTGAGGATGACGCCGACGATTGCGGCCGTCACGGCCGAGAGGGCGCCCGCCAGAGTCCGGTTGCCGCGCAGGCGCTCCACGAAGGGCGCGCCCGCGAAGATCCAGAGGAAGCAGGGCGCGAAGGTCACCCAGGTGGTGAGCAGGCCGCCGAGCGTGCCGGCCAGCAGCGGCGGCAGGCCGCCGGGGTTGCGGTAGGCCGCCAGGAAGCCCACGAACTGCGTGACCATGATGAGCGGGCCCGGGGTGGTCTCGGCCAGCCCCAGGCCGTCGAGCATCTCGCCGGGCCGCAGCCAGCCGTACTGCTCGACGGCCTGCTGCGCCACGTAGGCGAGCACCGCGTAGGCGCCGCCGAACGTCACCATCGCCATCTTCGAGAAGAACAGGGCGATCTGGCCGAACACGTCCTGCCCGCCGAGGGCGAGCAGGATCGCGCCGACCGGGAGCCACCAGACCGCGAGCCAGAACGCCACGACGGGGAGGGTGCGGCCCGGCGCGGATCGTTCCCCCGCCTCCCCCGCGTCGCCGAACAGGTAGGGGCCGCCGGCATCCTGCGCGGGCCCGTCGTGCCCGGCGCCCCGGAACTGCGGCAGGCCGACGCGCGCGCCGACGAAGCCGATCGTGCCGGCCGCCAGCACGATGGCGGGAAAGGGTACGTCGAGGACGAAGATCGCAGCGAAGGCGGCCGCCGCCAGCCCGACCATGGCGCGGTTGCGCAGGGCGCGCCGGCCGATGCGCTGCACCGCCTGCAGCACGATGGCGAGCACGGCCGCCTTCAGGCCGAAGAACAGCCCCGCCACCGGGCCCGCCTGGCCGTGCAGCACGTAGAGCCAGCTCAGGGCCATGATGGCGACGGCGCCGGGCAGCACGAACAGGCCGCCCGCCACGAGCCCGCCGCGGGTGCCGTGCATGAGCCAGCCGATATAGGTCGCGAGCTGCTGCGCCTCCGGGCCGGGCAGAAGGGTGCAGAAGTTCAGGGCGTGCAGGAAGCGGTTCTCGGAGATCCAGCGCCGCTCCTCGACCAGGATGCGGTGCATCACCGCGATCTGGCCCGCCGGCCCGCCGAAGGACAGGGCCGCCACCCGCGCCCAGACCGGCACCGCCTCGGCCAGGCTCACCGCCCGCGGAGCCTCGTCCCGGCCGGGCCGGCCTCCCTGCATCGGCATCGTCAGGCCTTCAGCGGCAGTCCGGTCTCGATCAGGCGCGCCCAGAGGGAGGCCCCCAGCGGTGCGGCGGCGTCGTCGAAATCGTAATGCGGGTGGTGGAGGGCGGCGCTGTCGCCGTTGCCGAGGAACAGGTAGGCCCCGGGACGTCGGCCTAGCATATACGAGAAGTCCTCCGCCGCCATCATCGGGGCCACGTCCCGGTCGACGTTGTCCTCGCCGACGAGTCCGGCGGCCACGTCGGCCATGAAGGCGGCCTCGGCCGGGTGGTTCTCGGTGACGGGATAGCTGGCGCCGAAGGCGACGCTGCCCGTCGCGCCGAAGCCTGCCGCCACGCTGGCGACGATCGTCTCGATGCGCGCCTTCATCAGCGCGCGCACCGGGCTCGACAGGGCGCGCATGGTGCCGCGCATCGTCACCGTCTGCGGCAGCACGTTGAAGGCCTCGCCCGCCTCCAGGGCGCAGACCGAGACCACGGCCGATTGCAGGGGGTCGACGTTGCGCGACACGATCGACTGCAGGGCCACGATCACGTGGCTCGCCACGAGCACGCTGTCGATTGCGTTCTGCGGCAGGGCGGCGTGGCCGCCGCGGCCCTCGATCGTCACGGTGAAGCGGTCGGTCGAGGCCATGATCGGGCCGGGGCGGATCGCGAACCGGCCGAGCGGCAGGCCGGGGATGTTGTGCATGCCGTAGACCGCCTCGATGCCGAAGCGCTCCATCAGCCCGTCCTCGACCATGGCCTCGCCCCCGCCCCCGCCCTCCTCGGCGGGCTGGAAGATCAGCACGGCGGCGCCGTCGAAGTCGCGGGTCTCGGCGAGGTAGCGGGCCGCCCCCAGCAGCATCGCGGTGTGCCCGTCATGGCCGCAGGCATGCATCCGGCCGGGCACGGTCGAGCGGTAGGGCAGGTCCCGCACCTCCTGGATCGGCAGGGCGTCCATGTCGGCGCGCAGGCCGATCGCCCGGTTCGAGCCCTGTCCCCGCCCCCGGATCACGCCCACCACGCCGGTGCGGCCGATGCCGGTGACGACCTCGTCGCAGCCGAAGCCCGCCAGCGTCCGCGCCACGAAGCCCGCGGTGCGCTCCACGTCGTAGAGGAGTTCCGGATGGGCGTGCAGGTCGTGGCGCCACCCCGCCATCGCCTCTGCGAAACCCTGGATCCTGTCGATGACGGGCATGCGTTCGGGACTTTCACGGCCGGTATGCCCGGCCCGTCCAGCAAACAGAGGGCCACGGCGCCCGTCAACGGCCGTGCTTGTTAACGCCCGGTGCCTGGAGGCTGCGCCGTTGCTGGCCCTGCGGCGGCGGACAGGCTGGCGCAGCGGAGAGATCGTCGAGGATCGGGCAGTCGGGGCGGTCGTCGCCGCAGCAGGTCTCGGCCAGCCGCTCCAAGGTGCGGGCCATGCCCTCCAGGTCCGCGATGCGGCGGCGCAGGTCGGCGATCTGCTCCAGGGCGATGGCCTTGACGCCGGCGCTCGGCCGCTCCCGGTCGCGCCAGAGGGCGAGCAGGCCGGCGATCCCCGCGACGGAGAAGCCGAGGTCGCGGGCGCGGCGTACGAAGCGTAGGGTGTGGAGGTCGGCCGGGCCGTAATGCCGGTAGCCGGATTCCGAGCGGGCGGCGGCCGGCAGCAGGCCGGTCTCCTCGTACCAGCGGATCATCTTGGCCGAGACGCCGGAAAGCCGTGCCGCCTCGCCGATGGTGACGGGTGCCTCGCTCATGCCGGCCGCGCGGCCAGGGTGCCGGGGCGCGGCGGTGGCGTCGGCCCGCCCGCCCGGCGCAGGCGCAGGGCGTTGGCGAGGACGAAGACGCTGGAGAGCGCCATGGCTCCGGCGGCCAGCACCGGCGAGAGGGCCGGGCCGCCGAACAGGGTGAGGGCGCCGGCCGCCACCGGGATCAGCGCGACGTTGTAGGCGAAGGCCCAGAACAGGTTCTGGCGTATGTTGGCCATCACCGCCCGCGACAGGGCGAGCGCCTCGACCAGGGCATCGAGCGAGCCCGACATCAGCACCACGTCGGCGCTCTCCACCGCGATGTCGGTGCCGGTGCCGATGGCCAGCCCCACGTCGGCCTCGGCCAGCGCCGGCGCGTCGTTGATGCCGTCGCCGACGAAGGCCACCGGCCCGTGCGCCGCCCGGAGGCGCTTGACGGCCTCGACCTTTCCGCCGGGCAGCACCTCGGCGGCGACCTCGCGGATGCCGAGGCTATGGGCCACGCCCTCGGCGGTGCGGCGGTCGTCCCCCGTCACCATCGCCACGACGAGCCCCTGCGCCCGCAACGCGTCCACGGCGGCGCGGGCGCCCGCCTTGATCGGGTCGGCCACCGCGAGCACGGCGGCGTGGCGCCCATCCAGCGCGACGTGCAGGGGGCTCCTGCCGGTCCCGGCCAGGGTTTCCGCCCGCTCGGCGAGGCCGGGATCGAGGGGGATGCCGAGGCGGTCCATGTAGCGGCGGGCGCCGACGGCGACGGCACGGCCCGCGACGCGGCCGGAGACGCCGAAGCCTTCGAGCGCCGAGAAGCCCTCCGGCTCGGGCAGGCTCAGGCCCCGCGCGCGGGCGCCCGCAACGATCGCCCCGGCGACCGGGTGCTCCGAGCGGGTCTCCAGGGCACCGACCAGCGCCAGCACGTCGTCTTCCCGAATGCCGGGACCGCCAAAAAAATCGGTGAGGCGGGGGCGGCCCTCGGTCAGGGTGCCGGTCTTGTCGAGGGCGACCACCCGCACGTCGCGCAGGCGCTGCAGGGCGGCCCCGTCCCGGAACAGCACACCGCGCTCGGCCGCCCTCCCGGTGCCGACCAGGATCGAGGTGGGGGTGGCCAGCCCCATGGCGCAGGGGCAGGCGATGATGAGCACGGCGATGGCGTTGACGAGCGCCGGGCCGAGCGCCGGGGCCGGGGCGAGCGCCAGCCAGGCCAGGAAGGTCGCCAGCGCCACCGCGATCACCGCCGGCACGAAGCGGCCGGTGACGCGGTCGACGAGGGCCTGGATCGGCAGCTTGCCGCCCTGTGCCCGCTCGACCATCGCCGCGATCTGCGCCAGCACCGTGTCGGCGCCTACCGAGCCGACGCGCAGGTCGAGGCTGCCGGGGCCGTTGAGGGTGCCGCCGACCGTGGCCGCGCCCACCCCCTTGGCGACGGGCGCCGGCTCGCCCGTGACCATGCTCTCGTCGACGTGGCTCGACCCGGAGACCACGATGCCGTCGGCCGCGATCCGCTCGCCGGGCCGGACCCGGACGACATCGCCGACGCGCAACTCCCCCAGGGGCACCTCGACGTCCGTGCCGTCCCGCAACACGCGGGCGGTCTTCGGGGCGAGGTCCATGAGGCGGGCGATGGCCCGACCCGCGCGGCCCTTGGCGCGGGCCTCCAGGGTCCGGCCCAGCAGGATCAGGCCGACGATGAGCACGGCGGCCTCGAAGTAGAGGTGGGCGCTGCCCGCGGGCAGGCTGCCGGCCGCCAGAGTCGAGACCAGGGAATAGAGGTAGGCCGCCCCCGATCCGAGGGCGACCAGGGCGTTCATGTCAGGGCGCCCGCGCAGCAGCCCCGGCACCCCGCGGGCGAAGAAGCGCCGGCCGGGCCAGGCCAGGACCAGGGTCGCCAGCACCGCCTGGATCAGGGCCGGGGCCCGCTCCCCCAGTGCCTGCGCGAGGGCGTGGTGGAATCCGGGCACAAGGTGGCCGCCCATGTCGAGGACGACGACCGGCAGCCCGAGCAGGGCGGCCAGGATCAGGTCGCGCCGCAGGCCCGCGGCCTCTGCCTCCTGCCGTGCCGCAGGGCCGGGCCTGCCGCCGCCGGCGACGGCCGCCTCGTAGCCGGCTGCGGCCACGGCCGCCTCCAGGTCGCGCACCGCCACGATCCCTTCGGGGTAGCGCACGACGGCGCGACCGGTGGCGAGGTTGACGCTCGCGCCCGTGACGCCCGGCACCCCCGCCAGCGCCGCCTCGACGCGGCCGAGGCAGGAGGCACACGTCATCCCTTCGACGGTGAACACCGTTTCGGTCCCGGGCACCGGATAGCCGGCCTCGGCCAGCGCCTCGGCGGCCCGTGCCGGCGTGGTCTCCGGCGGAAGGGAGAGGCTCGCCCGGCCGGAGGCGAGGTTGACCGACACGCCCCGCGCGCCGGGCAGGGCCGCGAGCACCCGCTCGACGCGTCCGACGCAAGCTGCGCAGGACATGCCGGCGACGGGAAAGCTGAGGGGGGCGTGTGGCACGGGGGCGGGTCCGGTTCGGTCGTCCATGCCGCCCCATATGGACCTTCCCATCATGGGAAGGTCAAGGATCGCCGAGTTTCAAGGATCGTGGGCGCTCAAGGATCGTCCCTGCCCGGATGTTCCGGCAGGGAGACCCGGACCGAGGTGCCCGCGCCGAGCACGCTCTCGAAGGAGAGCCGGCCCCGGTGGCGGTTCAGGCTGTGCTTGACGATGGCGAGCCCGAGCCCGGTGCCGCCCTGCTGCCGGCTGGAGGCCACGTCCACGCGATAGAAGCGCTCGGTCAGCCGCGGGATGTGCTCCGGCGAGATGCCGGGGCCGTCGTCGCGCACGTCGAGGACGACCTGCCGCCCGCGCCGGGGATCGGTGTCCCGCGAGAGCGCGACGCTCACGGTGCGGCCGCCGTACTTCACCGCGTTCTCGATCAGGTTCTCCACCACCCGGAGCAGCTCGTCCGGGTCGCCGAGCACCGGATAGGTCCCCTCCCCCGCCTCCAGCCGGATCGCCACGCCGCGCTCGACGGCCAGCGGCGCCTGGGCATCGACCATCTGGCGGGCGAGCGCCCCGAGATCCACGATCCGCGTCGGTGCGACGTGCTCGCGCAGCTCGATCCGCGAGAGGGAGAGCAGGTCGTCGATCAGCCGGGTCATCCGCTGCGCCTGGGTGCGCATGATCGCGAGGAACCGCTCGCGGGCCGGCCCGTCGTTGCGGGCCGGACCCTGGAGGGTCTCGATGAAGCCGAGCAGGGAGGCCAGCGGCGTGCGCAGCTCGTGGCTGGCGTTGGCGACGAAATCCACCCGCATCGCCTCCAGGCGGCGGGCGGCGGTGAGGTCGCGCAGGAACAGCACCACGTTCGGGCCGGAGCCGTCCGGCATCGGCAGGGCGCCGATCTGGACCTCGAAGGCCCGCTCCAGGGGCACGCGGGTGCCGTAGACGGTCTTCAGGGGCGCGCCCGTGCGCAGGACCTCCTCGATGCCGTCGAGTACGTCGGGCGCGCGCAGGGCGAAGGAGAGGGGGTGGCGCAGCCGCATCAGCGGCAGCAGGGCGCGGGCGGCGGGGTTGGCCTCGATCACCACGGCCCGGCGGTCCACCAGGATGACCGGATCGGGGATGTTGGCCAGCAGCGCCTCGGCCACCGCGTGCCGGTCCGCGGCCGCGGCCACCGCCGGCCGCGGCAGGACGGGGAGCCGGCGGCGGGCGCCGAGGCTGCCGCCGACGCAGATCGCGGCGAGGCCGACCAGGATCGTGGTGTCGTCGAGCGACCCGCGCAGGGCCAGGAAGAGGCCGACCAGGGCGGCAGCTATGGCCGCGCCCGTCCAGGCCGAGGGGCTGCGCGCGTCCGGCGTCATCGCGGGAGGCGTCAGGGCTTGCCGGAGGGGGCATCGCGCGCGCCGCCCGCGCGCTTCACGATCTCGTAGGCGCCGAGCATGGCCAGCGCGCTCACGAAGGGCACGAGGTAGTAGCAGCCCCGGAACAGAAGCAGCGAGGTCAGCACCTGCTCCCGCGGCAGGCTGGACAGGGCGATCAGGATCGTCGCCTCGAACACCCCGAGGCCCCCCGGCGCATTCGAGGCGATGCCGATCATCGCCGCCAGCACGTAGACCGCCAGGAAGGTGGTGAAGCCGATGGTCAGCCCTGCCGGCAGCAGCACGTAGAGCACGGCGGCCGCCGCGCAGACGTCGCCGATGCCCACCAGCATCTGCCCGATGGAGACCGAGGCGCCCGGCAGTTCCAGCCGCCAGTGCCGCACGGTGACGCTGCGCTTCTTGAGGGAGACCCAGGCGAGGTAGCCCAGCACCATGGCGAGCGCGGCCAGTCCCACCCCCTGGTTGATCCGGATGGAGGTGAAGGCCAGCCCCGCGAGCTGCCCCGCCTCGATGATCAGGCTGAGGCCCAGCACCACGCCCATGCCGAGCCAGAAGGTGAAGCCGGCGATGACGGTGAGCGCGGCGATCTTGGCGGCGCTGAGCCCGTGCCGCGAATAGATCCAGTAGCGGATCGTGCCCGCCGTCAGCAGGGGGAAGCCGAGGGTGAAGCTCACGGCGTAGCTGGTGAAGGAGGCCAGCGCCGTGATCCGGTAGGGCACCGTGATGCGCAGCTGCCGCAGGGCGAGGGCGTCGTAGCCGGTGAGGAAGGCGTAGCTGATCGCCACGAACAGGAAGGCGAGGCCGAGCTGCTCGCCGGTGGCCGCCGACAGGGCCTGCCGGACCTCCTCCCAGGTGACGCTCTGGACCAGCTTCCACAGCACCCCGAGGGAGACCGCGAACAGGACGATGCTGGCCGCCGTGCCGATCCAGGCATAGCGCCGCGACCGGCGCTTGCCGGCAGCCTTCGCGACGCCGTCGCCGGCCGCCTCGCCCTCGACGGGCTCGGCTCCCTCGACCGTCTTCCTGTGCTGTCCCTGGACGTTCATGCCCCTCGGTGCCCGCCTCCCCCGGATATCCCGCCCGGCCCGACGCGGGACGGCAGGTCCGGTGCCGGATGATCCCGGCCCGCGGCCCGTCGCCCGCATGTAGGACCATCGGCGCATGAAGGCCAGCGACGGAAGGCAGACCCTTGCCACGCCTCCGCCGCGTCAGGCAGCGTTGCCCGCCCCCCGTGTCCGCAGGATGACGGCGGCCTGCGCCAGCCCGGCGCGGATGCGCGCGGGCACCTCCGGCGACGTGCAGACGTAGGTCGGGCTCGGGTGCGGCACCCGGATCACGGGCAGGTCCGGGCGCAGGGCCGCGACCGGCGCCGCCCCCTCCCCCGCGACCCGGCCCGCGAGGACGACGACGCAGAGCCGCGGCAGCAGGGTCAGCAGCGGGGCGAGGTAGGGGGCGGCGGCGCGCATCTCCGCCGGGCGGGGCGCTCGGTTCGGGGCGCCCTCCGCGTGGATCACCCACGGCACGGCGTTCCAGATCAGGGTGTCGCCGCGCGGAATTTCTTCCCCGGCCAGGAAGCGGAACAGGTTGGCGGCGGTGCCGGTGGGGTTGTCGCGGGAGACGATTCCGGTGCGCACGATCGCCGGGCCCGGGGTCTCCAGCAGGAGCAGCAACCGCGCGTCGACCCCGCCGTCGAGGGGGTCGGCATCGGGCACCGGCGCGCCCCGCTCGGCCGCGATCCGGTCGGCCAGCACCCGCAAGGGCAGGACGTGGGGCGCGTGCGCGAGTGCGCGCCGGGCCGCCAGAACCTCCGGATCGCCGAGGCTCTTCGGGGCGGCCGGCTCAGGGGGCCGCATCGCGGCCGGGCAGTCCTGCGGGAAGCGGGCCGGAGACGCGGAAGCGCTCGACGCCCTCCTCCCGCGCCAGCCGGTCCAGCAGGCCGGCCTCCCCCCCGAACTGGAAGCCGATCTGCGTGGCGTAGGCCGCGCAGGCCCTGGCCTTGCGCAGCTGCGCGCCCGGATCGAGGGCGACCGTGCGGACCGGCCGGTCGGCGAACAGGGGGCGCAGCGGCTGCTTCGGCTCGGCGTCGCGCACCGTGTAGGGAAAATCGCGCCACCACAGCACGGGCGCGGCCGGGGCCGCCTGTCCGAGCGCCCGCACCGCCTGGACGTGGTCCACATGGCCGCCGATCGCCTGGGGCGCCAGGATCAGGTCGGGGCGGACCGCCCCGACCAGGGCAGCGAGGCCCGGCACGAGGTCGGCCACCACCGCGTCGTCCGCGCGGGTCTCCGAGAACAGCGCCTGAGCCGACGCGTAGCCGCGGTGCGGGGCCTCGCGGAACGGCAGGTGCTCGGTCGCGACCCCGAGGATGCCCGCCGCCTCCAGGTCCTCCGCCCGCCGCAGGGCCATGTAGTCGACCTCCGGCCCGAGGCCCTTGTCGAGCTGGCAGGCCAGGGCGAAGCCCCGCGGCTCGGGCACGGAGGCCGTGAACAGCGTCGCCATCACCACCCGCCAGCCGGCGTCGGCCAGGGTCGCCAGGGTGCCGCCGCAGGAGAACACGGCGTCGTCGAGATGGGGCGAGAGGGCGAGCGCGACGGGCATTTCTTTTGGGGTTTCGGTGGCGGGGAACGGAGACGCTGCTCCGTATTCATACATATCTGCGCAGCGGAACCGGAGAGGTCGCTCGGAGCGCTGGGCGGCCCCCTCTCCCGTGCGGGAGAGGGTTGGGGAGAGCGACTGTCTTT
>NZ_BPRB01000076.1 GCF_022179685.1 Methylobacterium trifolii | reverse complement strand
GTCGTGCGTCGGCATCAGGATCGCCCGAGCCCGAATCGCATCGAAGGCGTAGGCACGGCCGGCCCTGTTTACGATCTTGATGAGTCTCTTGGGCGCTTCGGTAGCGGCGATCGTGAATGGTTGATCGAAGTAGGCAAAGACCGCTTCGTACGCGTCTTCAACCGTCTTTGCGATCAATCGGAACGCACTGACCTCATCCGGGATGCACGCCTTCCAGGCTTTGAACATCACCTCGGCATCGCGTCGAGAGGGGCGATGTTCATATCCCCAGATGTCGCGGAACCCTTCTTTGCAGTGCCATGCTGCCGAAAGAAGAGCGTTGTTACCTAGAACTTTGTTGAGGATTGATGTACGCTTCTCATTGAGATTATGACGGCTCGCCTGGAGCAGTCGCCGGCCCCGACCAAAATTCAAGCAGCTTTTTGATTTTCCCCATTGCTGTCTACGGATACCATCGAGCGTATCGTTTGCTTGCCCGATCATAAACCATTTGTCGGCAATAATGACAGCCTCTGACAGAGTAGAAGTAACAGCCTCCCTGTAAGGCCCCCTAATATCGATGATGACAATCTGGATGCGGCTGCGGTCGGGCAAGTCCCTTAGCCATTGAACGACGATCGTTCGGCTCGAACCTTCGACCAGGTCGAGGACTCGCTGATCATCGAGGTTCACAAAGAGAGCGTACTTGCGTCCTCGAAGGACAATCTCGGATATACCCAGCGCAACGGGAGCAGATGGGCGATAATTGGCAATAAATAAATCCAGTTCTTCGTTACTAATGTTTCGAACCGTCTTTTCATCAAGTCCTATTTCACGAGCCAGATGAGTAAAAAGTCGCATGAGAGACTGATCACGGATATGCTCAATGCATCGTACCGTCATACGGCGCTGGAAATGCACATCCTGCAGCGGCTGCATGAAAGTGGCTGTACAGTCGAGGCATCGATATCTCCGGACGTCGACACTTATGATCGTCGGCCTGCCATGTATGGGGGCATCGATGTAATCGACATTCTTCTGCCCGTGCTTATAGGGTTTTCGCGGAGAACCGCATTTCTGGCAATGGCCAGGCTCGACATTGAAGCGGGCAAACAACCTGTAGCCCGTTTGCGACGTGTCAACACGCTCAACGGTCCAGTTACGTAGGTACTGAGCTATTACGGCCATGGTTCCTCGTCGGCCGTCGTAATGTCAGAATCGGATTTAAGTGTGGAGGCCGGTCATGTGATCTTTTTAGGTGTTCAGACGGCATAGGCAGCCGCAAAGACGTGCAGGGTGGCCGTCCTGCGAACGCTTAGGAGCGTTGAGGCTGGCTGTTGATGGATCTTAGCGCAGACCGGTTGCTATAATTTCGTCGTATCTCTGTTTCGCTAGTTCACGCACTAGTTCGACGTCACGTTCCGGCACAGCAAAACTCGACTTGTCTAAAGCGTCACGACCCATCTCATTCCAATTTTCTGCGTGCTTTCGAACATCAAGTCCTAATCGACGATTGTTTGCGGCAACATTCCGCAACATTAGGGTAAGCGCTATATTTTGGGCTGCCTGCTCTGCAACTAAGAAATACAGATGCTCTAACTTAATTTCACAACTCATCTTATATTTCTACTTTCATGATAAAGAAGCAGATGTGAGCGGTTGAGATCTATGCCCTGCAATCGCAGGCGTCCCTAGGTTGGGAATGACACCATCGTGAAATTGGATGACCCTGGTTACCTGTGAGCAATTTCAAAGGAGGAAGCAACTCCAAAACAGTGCCAAAAGCGGTCCGGATTTGCAATAGTAGCTCCAGGCTCTTGATACATCTGTGGAGTCGTTTCGGCCTTAGCGTAGACGTATATGGCTGATGCGTAGGTGGCCGTGATAGCAACCCTTCAAGCGTGGTTGAGGCAACCGCCCGGGTTCCGAACCCGGTTCGTCCGGCGACCGTCTGCGGCGGGGATGGTGACAAAAGTGGCTTCATCGCCCCTAGAGCCGCGTCCGGCGAGCTTGAATCGTTGGGGATGGCGGGCGGTCTGCGGATCTGATTCGATGTCGGGCTTTCCGAGGAGATCGGGATGCCGGCAGCCTTATCGTTGGATCTGCGAAAGCGGGTGATCGCGGCGATCGAAGCGGGAGAGGTGGCTCGGTTTGTCTGAACAGCGACCTGGGCCTGGATAAGTGGAATCCTGCCGGGTTCAGGCAGCCGCGGGATGTGGCAACCTGTCGAAGTAGG
>NZ_BPRB01000075.1 GCF_022179685.1 Methylobacterium trifolii | reverse complement strand
GCCCGGCACGTCCACGAAGGTCACGATCGGGATGGAGAACGCGTTGCAGAAGCGCACGAAGCGCGCGGCCTTGCGCGAGGCGTCGGAATCGAGGACGCCGGCCAGCACCATCGGCTGGTTGGCCACGAACCCCACCGTGCGGCCCTCGATCCGGCCGAAGCCGGTCATGATGTTACGGGCGTAGGCCCCCTGGATCTCGAAGAAGTCGCCCTCGTCGACCACCCGGCGGATCAGCTCGCCCATGTCGTAGGGGGTGTTGGGGTTGTCCGGGATCAGGGTGTCCAGCGACTTGTCGAGGCGCAAGGGGTCGTCGAAGCTCTCGATCTCGGGCACGCCGTCGATGTTGTTGGCGGGCAGGAAGTCGAGCAGGCGGCGGATCTGGAGGATCGCCTCCACGTCGTTCTCGAAGGAGCCGTCGGCGATCGAGGACTTGGTGGTGTGGACCTTGGCGCCGCCGAGCTCCTCCGCGGTCACGACCTCGTTGGTGACGGTCTTCACCACGTCGGGGCCGGTGACGAACATGTAGCTCGTGTCGCGCACCATGAAGATGAAGTCGGTCATGGCCGGCGAGTAGACGTCGCCGCCTGCGCACGGCCCCATGATCACCGAGATCTGCGGTATCACGCCAGAAGCCATCACGTTGCGGCGGAACACCTCGCCGTAGCCGCCGAGCGCGGCCACGCCCTCCTGGATACGCGCCCCGCCGGCGTCGAAAATGCCGATGATCGGGGCGCGCATCTTCAGCGCCATGTCCTGAACTTTTACGATTTTTTGCGCGTGGGCCTCGGAAAGCGAGCCCCCGAACACCGTGAAGTCCTTCGAAAACAAAAATACGGTGCGGCCGTTCACCGTGCCCCAGCCGGTGACGACGCCGTCGCCGGGGATCTTCTGCTTCTCCATGCCGAAATCGGTGGAGCGGTGCTGCACGAACATGTCGAACTCCTCGAACGACCCGTGGTCGAGGAGGAGTTCGATGCGTTCGCGCGCGGTGAGCTTGCCACGTTTGTGCTGGGCGTCCACGCGCTTCTCACCGCCGCCGAGGCGGGCCTGCGCGCGCCGCTCCTCGAGCTTCTCGAGAATGTCCTTCATGGGATGCGCCTCAGGGCTGGAGAAGACGTGCGGTCCGGGCCGTCTCGGGCGAGCGTGCGGGGCAGCTTGACCGTCGGCGATGCCGGCCCCTTAGCACGAAGGTTTCGCCCGCGAAAACGGGGGTTCTACAGGCTGAGCGCCGCCACTTCGGCGGCGGCCTCGAACTCGATCCGGCGCAGCGCCAACCGGGCGTCGGCTTCCGCGTCCCGTCCCCACACGGCGGCCTGATAGGTCTCGTCCACGTGGGCCGCCTCCCAGCCCTCCGCAGGCGTCAGCCGCCCGTGCAGCACGGCGAGCGCGATCAATAGGGAGCCGGAGAGCGTCGTAAGGGTGTGGAGCGCGGCCAGCCGGAACGGGTCCTGGACCGCCGAGACCGCCGCCTCGATCGCCCGCACGGACGCCGCGGGCTGCGCCACATGCATCACGCCCTCGCTGAGGATCAGGCGTGCGCCGAAGGTCTCACGCGCCCAGTCGAGGACGGGGTCCCAGGCCGCTCCTTGCGCCGCCACGAGCCTGTCGGGGGAGCCGGCGCGGTAGGCGACGAGGTCGGTGCCGGCATAGGCGAACAGGTCTCCGGCCACGGCCGCCCGGCGTGGGGCCACGCCGTCGATGGCCGTGTTGACCAGGCGCGTCAGAGGCATCGCGGCCGGGTCGATGAGCTCTTTTTGCTTTGCCCACTCCGTGGCCACCCGCTCCGCCAGCGCCCGACTGAGTACGCGCAAGGGGTTACGGGCCGGCGTGTGAGCGGGTTTGCCATCGAGCGTCAGGCGATAGCCGCCTGCCTCCTCCGCGAGGCCCGCCTCCTTGTAGAACCGCTTGGGCAGCACGGGCTTGCCGTGGCCTCTGGCGGCCCGCGTCGGATCGGGCCGCGGGGTGTCGCCGGGCTCGCCGAGCCAGGTGCCGGTGATGTCGTCGCTCATGTCCATGCAGATAGGACATCGCCGCCCGGCGCGCGAGCCTCAGGCCCCGCCGGCAGCGCCTCCGCGCCCGGCCTGCCCCGAAAACAGGTCGCCCAGGGCGGTGGCGGTCTCGACCACCGTGACCGCGCCCGCCCCGTAGAGGGCGCCGGGGGGGTGATAGCCCCAGGCGACGCCGATCGCGGCGACGCCGGCGGCCACCGCCATCGCCATGTCGAAGGTGGTGTCGCCGATCATCATCGTCGAGTCCGGCCCGACGCCCGCCTCGTCCATGGCCTGGATGAGCATGGCCGGGTCGGGCTTCGAGGGGGCGTCGTCGGCGGTCTGGGTGGTGGCAAACCAGCCGTCCCAGCCATGGACCTCGATCAGGTGCTCGACGCCGCGCCGCGACTTGCCGGTGGCGATGGCCAGCCGCACGTCCGGCCGCGCGTGGAGGCGCGCGACCAGGTCGCCCATGCCGGGAAACAGCGGCTCCTCGTAGGTCGGGTCGCGGCGCAGGCCCTGGAAGGCGCGCTTGTAGCTCTCCGCCAGGGTCGCGATCGGCCCGTCCTCGCCCACGAGCCGCCGGAACGCCTGCGGCAGGGACAGCCCGACGACGGACAGCGCCTCGGCCCGGCTCGGGGCCGGCATGCCGTGCTCGGCGAAGGCCGTGGCCTGGGCCGCGACGATGAGGTGCTGGCTGTCGATCAGCGTGCCGTCGACGTCGAAGACGACGAGCTTCACGTGGGGATGCGGTTACACCGCCTCATGGCCGGCGTGCCGGCGGGTTGGCGGCGGGCTGGGGCGGCGCGCCGGGCTGGACGGCCTGCGGCAGCCGGGTCCGCTCGTAGCCGAGCCGGCAGCGGATCAGGAAGCGGCGGCGCTTGCCGCCGCGTAAGGAGCGCTGGTGCGAGGCGCGGTTGCAGGCGGCGTAGGACCGGCGGCGGCGCTCGGCGCGGGTGCCGGGGGCGGCCGCGCGTGGCGTGGCCGCGGTGGCCTGGGGCTCGCCGTTCGGCTGGGCTGCGGGCTGGGGCGCCGGCTTGGCGGCGGCCGGGGCGGGCGCGTCCTGCGGCACGGCCGCGCCCCGCGCCGCGAGGCACGTCGGCGCGATCAGGCTGAGGGCGGCGAGGCAGGCCATCGTCGCAAGCTTCATTCGGACAGGACCTCAACCGAAGGCGCCGTCGCCGGCGCGTCTCGCGATCCGCCGGCAGCGGGACGCGTCGAGAATATGAGCCTTGCACGGCGCTTGCCAAGACGCAGGCCGGAGGCCGGGCGACACCCGGCTCCGGTTGCCGCTCACGAACGCGCGGGAGCCTGCCGGTTCCGCATCGGCCGCGCGCCTCAGGATTCCGGCGCGTCGACGATCGGGTCGTAGCGGGCGGCGTCGAAGCCCAGGAGGTTCCAGCTCTGCGCCATGTGCGGCGGCAGCGGCGCGCTGACGTCGACCGGGTGGCCGGTGCGCGGGTGCGGGATCACGATGCGGCGGGCGAGCAGGTGCAGGCGGTTCTGGATGCCGCCGGGCAGGGCCCAGTTCTCCACGTCGAAGTATTTCGGGTCGCCGACGATCGGGTGGCCGATATGGGCCGCGTGCGCCCGCAGCTGGTGCGTGCGCCCGGTGACCGGCTTGAACGAGAGCCAGGACAGCTTCTGCGCCGCCTGGTCGACCATCGCGTAATAGGTCAGGGCGTGGGTCGCGCCCTCGTCGCCGTGCTTGGCCACGCGCATGCGGGCATCCGCGTCGGTCGGCTCCTCCTTGGCGAGGTAGGTCGAGACCCGGCCCTGGCGCAGCCGCGGCACGCCCGCGCTGAGCGCCCAGTAGATCTTGCGGGCCGCCCGCGAGCGGAAGCTCTTGGCGAGCGTGGCCGCCGCCAGCCGCGTCTTGGCGACGATGAGGCAGCCGGCCGTGTCCTTGTCCAGGCGGTGGACGAGGCGGGGCTTCTGCCCGTCCGGTCCCGTGAGCGCCTCCAGCAGGCCGTCGACGTGGCGCACGGTGCCCGAACCGCCCTGGACCGCGAGGCCGAAGGGCTTGTTCAGGACCATCATGTCCGCGTCCTCGTAGAGGATCAGCGAGCGGATGAAATCGGCGTCGTCCCGGTCGCGTAACGGGCTGCGCGGGCGCTCGGCCGGCTGGTCGAGCTTGAGCGGGGGCACCCGCACGCTCGATCCCGGCTCCAGCCGGTCGTTGGGCTTGGCCCGCTTGCCGTCGACGCGCAACTCGCCCTTGCGCACGATGCTCTGCACCCGCGCGAAGGGAAGCTGGGGGAAGCGCGTGGTCAGGAAGCGGTCGATCCGCATGCCGGCCTCGTCGGCCTCGACGGTCAGGGTCTGCACCCCGGAGGCCAGGGTGGCGGAGGCCGCCGCGCGTTGCTCGCGCCGGGTCGGTCCCTCCAGCGGCGGCGGCGGGGGGGCCTTGCCGCGCGCGGCCGGATTATGGCCCGGGCGGGAGGGATCGGACCTGAAGGCCGGCTTGAGGCCGGCCTTGGGCGCCCGCGGCGCCCGCTCCCGGACAGGGGGCGCCTCGCGGCTCTCCTGCGCCGATTCCCCTTGCGCAGATCCCCCTTGCGTCGAACCCCAGGGCGAGCGCTCGGCCGCGTCCTCGCCCCGCAGCCCGGCGGCGCGATGGGCGGCGTCGAGGGCGCTGGTGCGCGGGCCGGTCCGCGCCCGCTCCGGGCGGCCGAACGGAGCCTTGCCGAACGACGCCTTGCCGAATCCGGGCTTGCCGGGGCCGCCGGGCCTCGGTCCGCGGCTGGCGCCACGGCTCCCGGCGCCTTTTCCGGCGCCGCCGCGGGGTGGTGGCTTTCCTGTCATGCCGCCGCTGCTATCACCCTGCGCGGACGGCGACAATTCGCGCGCACGCGGGTCAGGGCAATCGCTCGGACGCCCTTGCCCTGGTTTGCTTCCCGGGCCTCACTCGCCGGCGCCCGCATCCGCGGGCTCAGGCTTCGCTCCGCTCTGTGTCTTCCGAGACGGAAGTCCCGGAAAACCCGCTCTGCGTGGCGCTTTTCGCGCCCGGACGCCGTCAAGGCGGCACCGAACGATTGCCCTGGGCTCAGGCCGCGCGCCGGGCCGCCTCGATCGTCAGCCCGATCCCGACCGAGCCGAAGGTGTCGCCCTCGACCACCCGGGCGCCGGGCAGGCTCCCCACCAGGGCGGCGCGCACGTGCGGCAGCCCGGTCGAGCCGCCGGTGAGGAACAGGGCGTCGATCGCCTCCGCCCGAAGCCCGGCCTGCGCGAGGCAGTTGCCGACCCGCGCGGCGATGCGCCGGGCGAGGTCCCCGGTCTGGGCCAGCAGGCTGTCCCGGTCCACCCGCGCGGAAAGGCCCGCCTCGGCGAGCCCGAGGTCGAGCACGGACGCGCCGGTCTCGGAGGCGGCGATCTTGGCCGCCTCGACGGCGGTGGCCAGCGCATGCCCGCGCTCGGCCTCGACCACGGTACGCAGCCGCCCGATCAGGTCGGGCCGGGCGCAATCGCGCTCGATCTCTTCGATCTCCCGCAGGGTGCGCGGGTTGTAGAGCCGGTTGATGCTCGACCAGGTGGCCAGGTCGTGGAAATAGGCGTTGGGTACGGAAAGGTCGTCCCGCTTCATCGGGCTGCCGAGGCCGAGCCGGGGCATCACCGTGCCGAGGCTGAGCAGGCGGTCGAAGTCGGTGCCGCCGATGCGCACGCCGTCGTTGGCCAGGATGTCGCCGGCCCGGTCGGCGCGGGCATGGCGCTCGGGAGAGAGGCGGACGATCGAGAAGTCCGAGGTGCCGCCGCCGATGTCGGCGATCAGGGCGATCTCCTCGCTGCGCACGCTGCGCTCGTGGTCGAGGGCGGCCGCGATCGGCTCGTACTGGAACGAGACGTGGCGGAAGCCGACGCCTTCGGCGATCGCGCGCAGGGTGTCCTCGGCCCGGCGGTCGCCCGCGGCGTCGCCGTCCACGAAGTGGACCGGGCGCCCGTGCACCACCGTGTCGAGGTTCTCGCCCCCGTCGGCCTCGGCACGCGCCTTCACCGCGGCGAGGTAGCGGCCGATCACGTCGCGGAAGCGCAGGCGCTCGCGCCCGACCGGGGTGGTCTCCTCGATCAGCCCCGAGCCCAGCACCGACTTGAGGCTGCGCATCAGCCGGCCCGGCGCCCCCTCGACGTAGGCCTGCGTCGCCGCCCGCCCGATCACGGCCTCGCGGCCGGGCTCGAAGAAGATCGCGCTCGGGATCGTGACGTGCCCGCCCTCGACGGCCACGAGCCGCGGGCCGCCGGCCGTGAGGCGGCCCAGCGTCGTGTTCGACGTGCCGAAATCGAGGCCGCAGGCCGCCATCGGGTGGTTCCGCCAGAATGTCCGGGATCGGGGGCGGGTGCCCTACAGGCTCGGGGCCGCCCGGTCCAGCCGCCCCGGACGCGGGCCGGCCCTGCGAGCCTGCGAGACGCAAGGCGGAGCCGCGCACGAAAAAGGCCGGCGGATCGAAATCCGCCGGCCTCCGCCCGGACCGCGACGGTCCGGGGATAGGGTCGAGAAAATCAGTCCTTGAGGTCGGCCGGGACCTTGCCGCCGTTCTCTTCGAGCTTCTTGACCACCTGCTTGTGCAGCCAGACGTTCATGGTCGCCGAATCCTCCTTGTCGCCCGTGTAGTGCAGCTCGTCGGCGAGCTGCTTGCGGGCCGTGAGGCTCGAATCGAGGTCGAGGAGCTTCATCAGGTCCACGATGGAGGTGCGCCAGTTGAGGGTCTGGCCATTCTTCGCGGCCATGTCGGTGAGCACCTGCTCGACGTCGACCTGACCGCCGGTGCCGGTCGTGGCCGTGGAGGCGGGGTTGCTCGATCCGCCGGCATCGGCCGATCCGCCGGACGATGTCGACGACGGCGCGGCCTCCGAGGTGCCTCCGCCGAAGGGGTGCAGGATCTTGCTGACGATGCTGCCGAGAAGGCTCATGGCGGGACTCCTTGAGGGTCGTTGCCGCGGCTCGGTCGTTCGTGCCGCGGGCTGGTCGGGTTCTTGCCGCGGGCTTGGGCCGCGGTGGCCAATCAACGGACCGCATGCAGCCGGTGTTCCGCCCCGCCGCGACGATCGGGCCGGCGGGACGCTCGGGACACGGCGCTCAGTCCACGAGGTGTCCGGCATGGAGGGCGAAGCCGAGCAGGCAGAGTCCGGCGATGACGCACAGGCCGCTCCAGCGCTCCAGACGCGGCGCCCGCTCCGGATCGCCCAGCGCCAGGGTCGCGAGCGCCACGCCGGCGGCGAGGCAGCCGAAACTCGTCGCCACGATCATTCCGCTGTGTTCATGCCTGTCATCGGGTCATGTCCGTACTGAATTTCGCGCAGAAATCGAGCGTCTATCCGGACCATGTCGAAAAATATCCTGGAAAATCAATCAATCTCAGGTTGCGTATCCTAAGAAACGGCATTTATGCGAAACAAAATTCTTGTTTGTGATATAGACGAGAACTATCGCGGATACCGGCCGGGATGTGTATTCGGCCGTAAATCACGACTCTCGATAGAATTTCCATGACATTGAATAGAGGCGCCGCGTAACGAGTATCCTCGTCCTCGTCTGCCATCGATGATTTCAGGTGCCGCGTGCGGCGGTTCCTCGCCATGCCGGCTCGCCGCGCCCGGGCAAGATTTGCAGTTCGCGAAAGCTATGGCATGGGGACGGCTCCTTCCTCCGACCGGACATGACGATGCGCGCGGCCCACCCGTTCAGGACCTTCATCGCGGCCGCCGCCGCCGCCCTGCTCTCGGCCGGCGCCGCCCTCGCGCAGACGCCGGTGCGCATCGGCGTGATCCCGGTGATCGGCGCCGCGCCGATCTTCGTGGCCGGCAGCGAGGGCTGGCTCAAGGATGCGGGGCTGACGCCGACCTTCACCACCTTCGAGTCCGGGCCGAACATGATCCAGGCGCTGGCCTCGGGCACGATCGACGTCTACGTGGCCGGCATCGCGCCGCTGGCGGTCGCCCGCACCAAGAACATCGACGTGCGCGTGGTGGCCTCCACCGCGGTCGAGGAGATGGTGTTCGTGGCCGGCCCCAAGCTCGCCCCCTACTTCGCCGCCGGCACGGACAAGGCGGCCGCGTTCAAGGCGTTCCGGGACAAGGAGGGCCGCGCGGCGCGGCTCGCCACCCAGCCGCCGGGCTCGGTGCCCAACACCACCCTCCAGCACTGGCTCTGGCAGGTGGCCAAGGCCGACAAGCCGAACGCGGAGGTCGTCTCCATGGGCATCGACGCGACCCAGCAGGCGCTGCTCGCGGGCGCCGTCGACGGCGCCTCGATCCGCGAGCCGGCGCTCACCATCGTACAGATGCGCAACCCCGCCATGACGCTCGTGGCCACAGGAGGGGAGATGTTCCCCGACCAGCCCGGCACGGTGGTGGCCGTGTTCGGGGCCTTCGCCGACAGGAACCCGGCCGCGGTCCAGGGGCTGGTGAACGCGGTCGTCAAGGCGGTGGACCTGCTGAAGTCCGATCCGGCCCGCGCGGCGCCCGCCGTCGAGCAGGCCCTGGGCAAGGGCATCACGGACCTCGCCACCATCCGCAAGGCCCTGTCCTCGCCGGCCGCCAAGTTCACCGCCGACCCGCGCGCCATCGTCGAGGCGACGAAGAAGATGCAGACCTACCAGGTCAGCATCGGCACCCTGGACAGGGACGTGCCGATCGACGGCCTGTTCGTGCCGGGCTTCTACGAGAAGGCCGTCGCGCGCTGACCGCGGCTCCCGCACCATGAACCTCGTCCGTTCGACGCTGCTGGCGGCCGCCGGGCTCGCGGCCTTCCTGCTGTTCTGGGAGGCGATGCCCCGGCTGGGGCTGGTCGACCCGGCCTTCCTGCCGCCGCCGAGCACCATCCCCGCCGCCTTCCTGCGCGAGGTCGCCCTCGGCGTCTGGCCCCTGGCCGTCGCCTCGAGCCTCAGCCACTACGTGGTGGGCCTCGGCGTCGGCGCGGGCGCGGGGATCGGGCTGGGGCTGGTCAGCGGCATGTCGCGCCCCTTCGAGGCGGTCACCGCCTGGGTCGTGCGCCTGCTGCGCCCGATCCCGGGGCTGGCCTGGGTGCCCTTCGCCATCATCTGGTTCGGGGTCCAGCCGTCGGCGGCCGTCTTCATCATCGCCATCGGTGTGTTCTGGATCGTGTTCTTCGCGACCCAAGGGGCGGTGCGCGGCGTGGACCGGGACCTGATCGAGGTGGCCCAGGCCTTCGGCTTCCGCTCGCCGCTGGCCCGGCTCACCAAGATCCTGCTGCCGGCGGCCACGCCCGGCATCCTGGTGGGCCTGCGCACGGCGCTCGGCCAGGCCTGGATGGCCGTGGTGGCCGCCGAGATCTTCGGGGTGCCGGGCGTGGGCCAGCGCATGATGCAGGCCTCGAGCCTGCTTTCCACCGACATCGTCGTGGTCTACATGCTGACCATGGCCGCCCTCTACGGCCTGTTCGATTCCGCCTTCGTCGCCCTCCAGGGCCGGCTCCTGCGCTGGCGCCCCTGAATGTCCGAGCCCGTCATCGAATTCCGCGACCTCGGCCTCGCCTACGGGCAGGGCGAGGCCCGCACCGTCATCCTCGCCGGCCTCGACCTGACCGTCGCCCGGGGCGAGGTGCTGGTGATCGTCGGCGAATCCGGCGTCGGCAAGTCGACCCTGCTGCGGGTCCTGATCGGCCTGGCGCGCCCGAGTTCCGGCACGGTCCGGGTCGCGGCCCGGCCCGGCTGCCGCACGCCGATGGCCCTGGTCTTCCAGGACGCGCGCCTGCTGCCCTGGCGGCGGGTGGTCGACAACGTCGCCTTCGGCCTGGAGGGCGGCGGCCTGTCGAAGGCCGAGCGGCGGGCCGAGGCCCGAAAGGGCCTGGCCCTGGTCGGCCTCGCGGATCTGGCCGGCCGCTGGCCCCACCAGCTCTCCGGCGGCCAGCGCCAGCGCGTGGCCATCGCCCGGGCGCTGGCCGTCGAGCCCGACGTGCTGCTGATGGACGAGCCGTTCTCAGCGCTGGACAGCTTCACCCGCGAGGGCCTCCAGGACGAGCTGCAGCGGATCACCGCGCAGACCGGCAAGACGGTGGTGTTCGTCACCCACGACATCGACGAGGCGGTGACGCTGGCCGACCGGGTCGTGGTCCTGGCGGGCAAGCCCGGCCGGGTCGCGGCCGAGGTCCGCATCGACCTGCCCCGCCCCCGCAAGCGGCGCGACGATGCGCTCCAGGCGATCGCCCGACAGTTGCGGGCGGAACTGTCGCGGCGCTCGGCGGAACTCTGAGCCCTGCCCGGGTCCCTCAGCCCTGCGCCGCCGCCCGGACCATGTCGAGGCAGCGGCGCCTGGCCTTTGGGTCGTCGATGCGCAGGAAGGCCGCGATCAGGGCGTCGCACTCGGCCAGGGACGCGCCGGCCGACCGGCCGACGTCGACCCGATCGGTCTCGAACGCCGAGACCGGCAGGCCGACGACGTCCGCGATTCGCCGCAGGAGGCGCGTGCGGTCCGGCCGATATCCGCCGTCCAGCATCGAGGTGAGGCCGCCTGCATCGGTCATCGTCTTCTTCAGCCCCAATCGCGTGCATACGCACGCGACCACTTCGCACCGGTCGGCGCAAGCTCGCACGCACGGCATTCTTCACGGAATTCGGTTGCCTATGCAACCGTTCGGATTGCGTATGCAACCGAAACGTTCTGCCAGCCGCCGGGATCCCAGGCCGCGACGAGCAGGATCGCCTGGCCGGCAAGCACGACCCCACCGAGGAAGCGCCGCCAGGGATTGACGCCGCGCAGCACCTCGTCGAGGGCCCACCACGCGAGGCAGAGGCGTGCCGCGATGCGCAGGATCGCGATCGCAGCACCCGACGGGTCACCGAGGCCCCCGGCCGCCCATGCGAGTGCCGTCAGGCCCAGGAACAGCCAGAGCGGCAGGTTGGGCCACTGGCCGATGGTGATCGCCCCGGTCCGCCGATCGCGAAAGGCCCAGTCGACGGCCCGGCGCAGGGGGCCCTGCGGCTCAGGTCCGCTGCGTACCATCGGCCTGCCGGACGGGCGCGCAGATCTGCGGGCTGATCTTGTCGAGGTGCACGCAGGCATTGTCACGATACCACGCGCGCAGGGCCGGCTGGCCGGGGGCGACGTACATGCCGACGAGGACGAACCCGGCGGCGAGCGTGATGAGCAGGAGGAGGAGGTTGCGCATTGAATAAGGACTCCAGGGACGCGGCGGCCGGCGCCGGTGCAGGCCGTGTCGACCCGTGTCTGGATGGCGACGCTGCCTGCGTGAACGCGGCTGGGCCGGAACCGCTCCGGTCGGATTCCGGAAATCGCGACCGGCCCCGGGACTCTCCCGAGGGCACCCGGCAGGGTTAACGTCGCGGCATCGATGGCGGTCCGCCGGAAGGTTTCGTCAAGGGCGATCGATGGAAACGGCCGACAATCCCTGAACGGAGGATGAAACGACTCACGCAATATGGATGAAACGCGCGATCCTTAGAACAGGCCGCAGATCGGGCGGGCCAGCCGTCGAGCCATCATCCGGAATCGTCATGCGCACGAAGATCGAAGACCTGAAGTTCATCCTGTCGCTGACCTTCGTGGTCCTGTGCGGCAGCGGCCTCAGCGCCCTGCTGCGCTGAGGCCCGTCTCGCGATCTGCCATCCCGAACGCCCGGCGCAGGGCGAGCCGTGCGTCCGACGGTCCGGCGGGTGCGGCGGCGGCCGGTCCCGGCGCCAGGGGAATCGCGCGCGGCGTCCGTGCGCGCGCTCCCCCCGATCCCAGGCCGCGCCGCAGGGCCGAGGCCCGCTCCCGGCGCTCCGTGCGCCGTATGCGGAGGGCGGTGGCGAAGGTCAGGGCGCCGGCGCATTCGAGGCAGAGCGCGATCGCGTAACCGGGTTCCATCGGGCTGCCCTGGGATCTGACGGAGATTCGGCATCGCGCCCCGATTCGGGGCCGGTGCCGCGGAGGGCGGTTGTCGGCCGGCATGGTTACCGACCTCTTAAGGCGCCCGCGCGGGCTCGTGGTAAGAGCGTGGCGGTACGGCGCACCGCGATTCGTCGTTGCGCAGGGCTCGGAGTGTCCTCATGAAATGGCTGCTCGTCGGCGCGGTCGTGGCCGTGCTCCTCTGGTTCGTCGTGAGCTACAACGGCCTCGTCGCCCTGCGGCAGCGGGTGTCCCAGGCGTTCGGCGACGTGGACGTGCAGCTCAAGCAGCGCAACGACCTGATCCCGAACCTGGTCGAGACCGTGAAGGGCTATGCCGGCCACGAGCGCGACGTGCTGGAGGCCGTGGTCCGAGCCCGCAACGGGGCCGTGGGCGCCCAGGGGCCGAGTGAGCAGGCGGCCAGCGAAGGCGTGCTCCAGGCCTCGTTGGGCCGGCTGATCGGCCTCGCCGAGGCCTATCCGGACCTGAAGGCCAACGGCAACTTCCAGGCTCTCCAGGGCGAGTTGTCCGACATCGAGAACAAGCTCGCGGCCGCGCGGCGCTTCTTCAACAACGCGGTCGCCGAGTACAACGCCGCCATCGCCGCGATCCCGGCCGCATTCTTCGCCGGCCCGGCGGGGTTCCGTCCGCAGGCCTTCTTCGACGTCGGCGCGCCGGAGCGGGCACGGCTCGACGCGCCGCCCGCGGTGAAGTTCTGACGTCCGCCCGGCCGCGATGCTGCGCGCCTACGGCCTCTACACCCATATCCGCGCCAACGAGATCCGCTCGCGGGTGCTGGTGGCCGGCCTGTTCGGCCTCGTGCTGGTCCTGGCCTTCGGGATCGCACTGGTCGTGCGCGGCACGGGGGCGCACCTGCCGGCGGGGATGCCGCCGGTCCTCGGCAGCTACCTGCGCGCGGCGGCCGCCGACATGCTCTGGCTCGGGCCCCTGGCGTCGGCGGCGGCCTTCCTCTGGCTCCTGATCGCCTACCGCTTCCACCAGGGCCTGATCGACCGCACGGTCGGCGCGCGTGCCGTGAGTCGCGCCGAGGCGCCGGACCTCCACCGCCTGCTGGAGAATCTCTGCATCGCCCGCGGGCTGCCGATGCCGGCGCTCCACGTCGCCGACGACCCGGCGCTCAACGCCTTCGCCACCGGCCTGAACCCGCGGCAATACGCCATCACCGTGACGACCGGCCTGATGCAGGCCCTGGATTCCCGCGAGATGGAGGCGGTGCTCGCCCACGAGCTGACCCATATCCGCAACGACGACGTGCGCACGATGATGATCGCGGTGGTGATCGCCGGCATCTTCGCCTTCGCGGCCGAACTCCTCTTCCGCGGCGCCTTCCAAGGCAGGGGCGAGTCCCGGCGCGACAAGGGCGGCGCAATGCCGGCCGTCCTGATCGGGGCTGCCCTGATCGTGACGGTCTGGCTGTTGTCGCAGCTCATCCGCTTCGGCCTGTCGCGGTCGCGGGAATACGTGGCGGATGCGGGCGCCGTCGAACTCACGAAGAACCCGGACGCGATGATCACCGCGCTCCTCAAGATCGCCGGGCGCGGCGAGCTCGCCCGCGCGCCCTCCGGCGTGATGGAACTGTGCGTCGACAACCCGCGCTCGGGCTTCTTCGACCTGTTCGCGACCCATCCCTCTATCGACGACCGCATCGCCGCGCTGACGCGCTACGCGGGCGGGCACGCGCCGCTGCCGGCCTGACGCGACCGGGGTCTTGCCGGCCTCCTGCGGAGATCGGCATCCTGCTGCCGGCCGGGAGGCCGCGGGCGGACGGGCAGGCTGCTGACTCAGCGCAGGCGCACGAGCCGCAGGGGCTTGCCGCCCTCCGCCTTGTCGTAGCCCTCCGGCCCCGGCTCGAAGCGCAGGGAGGCCCCGTCCGTGCCGTAGAGCATCAGCGCGAAATCCTCCACGCGCCAGGACGCGAGCTTGAGGCGGGCCACGGCCGGGTCGCAGGCGGGGCCCGGCGTCAGGGCGAAGCTCTCCTCGCCACCCGGCGGCGGCGTCCTGCGGAGCGTCACCTCGCACAGGGTCGGCCCGTCCGGCCGGCGCATCGCCCAGGTGCCGTAGAGGTCCGGCGCGAAGGGCGCGCGCTCGACACCGGGCCTGGCCCGCACCAGCAGGGTCGCCGGCACCTCGTCGCCGCGGGTCTTCAGGAGGGTGGTCTCGTCCTCCTCGAAGCGCGCGATGATCCGGCGCGTGGCGTCGTGGAGCCGGACGCCGCGCTCGTAGGTCCAGGCGGTGGCCTCGGAGAGCCGCGGCAGGCGTGCGGCGCATGCGGGCTCGGGCCGGGCGATGCGGCCGCCGATGGTGCTCCCCGCCTCCAGGGTGATGCGGCAGCCGGGCTTGCCGTCGTCGGTGACGGCGAGCCACGAGCCGAGGCTGTCCTTGACGAAGTCCGGCACGGGCTCGGCCCGCGCGCCGGGGGCGGCCAGGATCAGGACGAGGGCGAGGAACCGGGAGCGCATCGCCACCGCCGCGAATCGTTGAGGGCTGCCCGCGACGATACGGCGTCTCCCGGCCGGCCGACAGATGCGATGGGCTGGCGCGTCCGGCGCGTCCGGTCTCAGGCGGCGCTGGCCTGCGCCTCCTGGCGCGCGCGGATGCCGGCCCCGGCATCGTCGTAGACGAAGGGCAGGAAGGCGTAGCGCCGGCCGGCGGTGACGCGGCCGACCGCGTGCAGGATGTTGGCCGGGAACACCACGGCCCAGCCCGGCGGCGCCTTGTAGCCGCGGGCGTTGTATTCCGGGAAGCTGACCGCCCCGCCCTCGAAGTCGCCGCTCAGGTTGATCGAGACGGCGAAGCGCCGGTGCGCGGTGATGTCCTGGGTGTTGTCCCGGTGCGCGGAGAAATGGCCGCCGTCCTCGGCCGCGTAGCAGCCGACGATGTAGCGCTCCATCCGCGTGATCCGCATGAAGAACAGCCGGTTGATCTCGGGGATGACCCGGCGGTGGGTGCGGATCTGGATCTCGCGCAGCAGGTCCTCGTCCTCGACCACGTAGTCCCGGCGGCGCTTGAAGCTCCCGTCGATCACGCCCGCGCCCGCGCGCATGATGCCGCTCTGCCCCCGCGCCTCGGCGTCGTAGAGGCCGATCAGGTGGCGGCAGAGGTCCGGCTCGAACACGTTGGGCAGGATCAGCACCGGCGCCGGGATCTCGAAGCCGCCGTAGCGGGCGGGCGGCGGCAGGCCGTCGAGGAAGGCGAAGACCGCCTCGTGCGCGTCCGTTCCGGCCGCATCCGCGAAGGGGAAGGTCGCCAGCACGTGCAGGGTCGGGTCGACCACCAGCCAGAACTGCCGGAACGGCCTGGGTCCGTCGCCGGCCGCCTCGGCCGGGACGGCGCCGCAGCGCCGGCTCACCGCGCCGTCGAAGTCGAGGACGAAGCGCAGGCCCTTTGCCTCGTCCGCGACCCGCCCCTCGGCCGCGTCGGCCGGGTCGACGCTGACGGCGAAGGCGCTGGCGCGCACGTCGTCGAAGGCGGCCCGGTGCCGCGCGAGGGCGTCGAGGGCGGCGCGTCCCCGCGGGTCTGCGGCCGAGCCGTGGAAGCACAGCACGATGTAGCGCCCGGCCAGGGTGTCGATCGCGAATTTCGCGCGCCCCTGGATGCGCGGCGCCATCTGGGGAAACGGGTCGCCGGGCACGAGCGCCGGGAACGTCCCGGCGGAGCGGATCGCCGTCATTGAAGCCTGCCTCGCCCGTACCTCGGGCGGGGATCGCCGTGCCGCGTACGGTGACGCTTGGCTAGGAGCGGGGCCGGGCCCTGCCAACTGTCAACCCTGACAGTCCGGCCTCATGCGGCGATCAGCCCGAGCCGGATGCAGGCGATGGCCGCCTGCATCCGCGTCGAGACCGCGAGCTTGCGCATCACCCGGTCGACGTGGAAGTTCACGGTCCGCTCGCTGATGCCGACGATGGCCGCGATGTCGGCCGACGACTTGCCCCTGGCGACCCAGGTCACGATCTCCCGCTCCCGCTCCGTCAGGCGCACGCCGGCCGCCTCCGGCCGGGCGGCGTGCGGGCTGCGCTGGAGGACGTTGTGCAGCACGGCCAGCAGCAGCTCGAAGTCGACGGGCTTGGTGACGAAGTCGTCGCAGCCCAGGCGCCGCGCCTCGATCTGGTTGCCGCGCTCGCCGAAGGCGGTGAGCACGATGAAGGGCACCTGCGCGCCCGCCTCGCGCACGCTGCGCAGCAGGTCGAGGCCGCCGAGCCCCGGCAGGTCGATGTCGCAGATCACGGCGTCCGGCCTGTCGCCGGCCTTCGCGAGGCCCTCCGGGCCGCTGGCGGCCAGATCCACGGCGAAGCCCGCCTCGGTCAGGACCTCGTGCACCAGTTCGGCGA
The DNA here is from genome assembly GCF_022179685.1 of Methylobacterium trifolii. Taxonomy (GTDB): domain Bacteria; phylum Pseudomonadota; class Alphaproteobacteria; order Rhizobiales; family Beijerinckiaceae; genus Methylobacterium; species Methylobacterium trifolii. The sequence goes on along the minus strand of NZ_BPRB01000075.1, from coordinate 3,984 downwards.
TCGCCTCGTCGTCCTCGACGCAGAGGATGCGGCGCCTCATGCCCCGCCCCCGTCCGCGGGCAGGTGGAGGCGCACGATCGTGCCGCCCCCCGGCCTGGCCTCGATCCGCACCGTGCCCCCATGCGCCTCGGCGAAGTGCCGGACGAGATGGAGGCCGATGCCGATGCCGCGGATGCCGCCGCTGTTGCGGGCGCGGTAATAGGGCTCGAACACCTGATCCACCTCCTCGCCCGGGATGCCGATCCCACGGTCGGCCACCGCGATCACGGCCCCGTCGAGGAGATCGGAGCGGGAGACGGTGACGGAGACCTCGGCCGGCCGGGGCGAATACTTCACGGCGTTGGACACGAGGTTCGAGACCGCCTGATAGATCAGGTCCCGGTCGCCGTGGAGGGCGGGCTCGGGCAGGTCCACCGCGACCGCGACGCGGCTGCCCTCGTGCTCGGCGGGCAGCGGCGCCAGCAGGGGGCCGGCCGCGATGGGTTCGCGGGTGAGCGCGATGTCCCCCTGCCCCACCTCGGCCGCCAGGCGGATGCGCCCGACCAGGGCGTCGAGGCGGGCCACGGCCTGACGGATCTTGTCCGTGCGCGCCACGATGTCGGCGGGCGCGATGCCGCCGGCGAGCTTGGCGAGGCGGTAGCTCTGCCCGTCGATCGAGGTGAGCGCCGTGACGATCTCGTGGGTCAGGATCTGCACGAAGCGGCGCCCCGTCTCGGCCTTGCGGCGCTCGCCCGCCAGATGCGCCTCGACCACGGCGCGGTTGCGGCGGCGCTGCTCGATCACGAAGGCCACCAGCCACTGCGCCGTCACCGCGATCAGCCGGTTGGCCACGAAGCTGACGGCGATGCCGTCGTCGGGCGGCCGCACGAAGCAGCCGGCCAGCGACGCGAGGGCGCAGGCGCCGGCCAGCCGGTAGGCGCTGCCGGGGCCGGTATAGACGCCCAGCAGGATCGGCAGGGTGTAGGCGAAGCAGATCGAGACGTTGTCGGCCGAGGTCGCCAGGTCCGCGCAGAACACCGCCAGGATCAGGCCGCCGGCCGAGATCCAGCCCCGGATCGGGGCGGGGCGCGAGACCGTCACCGGCGCGGGTTCCGCGGCCCGCGCGGGGCGTGCGAAAGATGTCGGGACGGCCTGTCGGATGCGGGCATCGGCGCGCGTCCTGGACGAGGAAGGCTGGAAGCGGAAGGAGAGACCATGCTCTACGCCATCCTGTGCTACAAGGACGAGGACGTCGTCACCGGCTGGAGCCAGGCCGAGGACGCCTCCGTGATGGCCTGCCTCGGCAGCGTGCACGAACGCCTCGTCGCCCGGAACCAGCTCGGGCCGAGCCTGCGCCTTCTCCCCACCACGGCGGCCACGACCTTGCGCAAGACGCACGGGGAGCCCCTCGTCATCGACGGGCCCTTCGCCGAGACCAAGGAGCAGCTGCTCGGCTTCTACGTCGTCGACGTGGCCGACCTCGACGAGGCGCTGGCCATCGCCCGCGACCTCGCCGCCGCCAATCCCGGCGGCGCCTACGAGCTGCGCCCGGTCCTGCTCTACAACCCGGACCCGCGGATCGCGCAAGGGGCGGCGGCCGCATGAGCGAGGCCGCCCCCGACGCCGCCTGGATCGCCTCGGCGATCCAGGCCGCCCGGCCGCAGGCCCTGGCCGCCCTGCTGCGCTATTTCCGCGATCTCGACGACGCCGAGGAGGCCTTGCAGGAGGCGACCCTGCGGGCCCTGCGGACCTGGCCCCGCACCGGGCCCCCGCGCGACCCCACCGCCTGGCTGATCCTCGTCGGCCGAAACGCCGGCCTCGACCGCGTACGGCGCGCCGCCCGCGAGGCGCCGCTCCCGGAGGATGCGGCGCTCTCCGACCTGGAGGACGCCGAGGCGCCGCTCGCCGAGCGGCTCGACGGCGCGCAGTACCGCGACGACGTCCTGCGCCTGCTCTTCATCTGCTGCCACCCGGACCTGCCGGCGACCCAGCAGATCGCGCTGGCGCTCCGCATCGTCTCCGGGCTCACCGTGCCCCGCATCGCCCGCGCCTTCCTGGTGAGCGAGGCGGCGATGGAGCAGCGCATCACCCGCGCCAAGGCCCGCATCGCCAGGGGCGGCGTGCCCTTCGAGGCGCCGGGCGCCGTCGAGCGGGCGGAGCGGCTCACCGCCGTCTCGGCCATGGTCTACCTCGTGTTCAACGCGGGCTACTCGGCCGGCACCGGCTCGGAGCGGGCGGAGCTCTGCGGCGAGGCGATCCGCCTGGGCCGCCTGCTGCTGCGCCTGTTCGGCACCGATCCCGAGGTGATGGGGCTTGCCGCCCTGATGCTGCTCCAGCACGCGCGCTCGCCGGCCCGGTTCGACGCGGCCGGCGAGATCGTGCTGCTGGACGACCAGGACCGGGCCCTGTGGGACGGGCGCATGATCGCGGAGGGGCTGGCGCTGGTCGACAAGGCGATGCGCCACCGCCGGCCCGGCCCCTATCAGGTCCAGGGGGCGGTCGCCGCCCTCCACGCCCGCGCCCTGCGGCCCGCGGACACCGACTGGGCCGGGATCGACGCCCTCTACGCCGTGCTGGAGCGGCTCCAGCCCTCCCCGGTGGTCAGCCTCAACCGGGCGGTGGCGGTGGGCAAGGTCCGCGGGCCCGCCGCGGGCCTGGCCATGATCGAGCCCCTGGCCGCACCGCTCTCGGGCTACTTCCATTTCCACGGCCTGAGGGGCGCCTTCCTGATGCAGCTCGGCCGGAGCATGGAGGCGCGCGAGGCGATGGACCGGGCGATCGCCCTGGCCGGCACCGCGGCGGAGGCCGCCCACATCCGCATGCATCTCGACCGCCTGACGCAGGCGGGGACGGCGCCGGCCGGCTGAAATTTTTCTGCGGCCCCTTGTCGGACGGCCCCGCCTTCGTGCGTCCTGGGGACGCGCCCGCAAGAGGCCCACGCGAGAGGATCGTCATGAGCACCACCGAGACCCAGCCCGGCGCCGTCACCGTGAAGGGCGGCCTCTGCGCCTACCTCGCCCTGGACGGCGCCCTGAAGGCCGCCGAATTCTACGCCCGCGCCTTCGGGGCCGAGACCGCGGCCGCCTACCCGCCCGACGAGAAGGGCCGGACCATGCACGTCCACCTCTACGTCAACGGCAGTTCGCTGATGCTGGCCGACGCCTTCCCCGAGCACGGCCACCCCCTGCAGACGCCGCAGGCCTTCACCATGACGCTGCACGTGGACGACATCGACGCGTGGTGGAGCCGGGCGATCGCGGCGGGTGCCACGGCCGTGATGCCGCCCACCGAGATGTTCTGGGGGGCCCGCTACTGCCAGCTCCGCGACCCCTTCGGTGTGCTCTGGGCCATGAACCAGCAGACAGCCTGAGCCGCGACCCAGACCCTGCACATCCGGAGACCGTCATGAGCACCGATACGCCCGAGCGCGACCTCGTCCTCACCCGCCTCATCCCCGCCTCGCGGGACAAGCTCTACCGGGCCTGGACCGACCCGGCCCTACTCAAGCGATGGTTCGCCCCCAAGCCCTACACCGTGCCGGAGGCCGAGCTCGACGTGCGGCCGGGCGGCGCCAACCGGGTGGTGATGCAGGACCCCCAGGGCAACACCTTCCCCAACCACGGCGTCTACCTGGAGGTGGTGGAGAACGAGCGCCTCGTCGTCACCGACGCCTACGTCCGCGCCTGGGAGCCGTCGCAGAAGCCGTTCATGACGCTGATCCTCACCTTCGAGGAGGCGGAAGGCGGCACCCGCTACACCGCCCGCGTGCGCCACTGGACGGAGGCCGACCGCGCCGCCCACGAGGCGATGGGGTTTCACGAGGGCTGGGGCCGCTGCGCCGACCAGCTCACGGAACTCGTCGCCACCCTCTAATGGTGGACATTTGCCGCTCGGTACCCGCCTCGAAAGTCCGCGATGGGTAGGGAGTAGCCTCTGGCCTTTCGCCTGGAACCAGAGGTTTCACATCCGACTTATCGCGGTCATGACGCGATAAGTCGGATGTGA
>NZ_BPRB01000074.1 GCF_022179685.1 Methylobacterium trifolii | reverse complement strand
GGGAGCGACCTCTCCGGATGCGGCGCTCCCCTCTCCCGACTTAGCTCGCGGGCCACCCTCCCCCGCAGAGGGGGGAGGGAAGAAACCGGGCGCTTCCCTGGACGCCCGGACGAGGACAAGCATGCGCCGCCGCACCCGCACCCTGATCGGCACGATCGCGATCCTGGCCTTCGTCGTGATCTACGCGCCGCTGGCCATGGCCCTGGCCGACAGCCGCATCAGCGAGACCTCGGGCCTCGTCCAGGCCGTGCTCTACAGCATCCTCGGCATCGCCTGGGTCTTCCCGCTGATGCCGGTGATCCGCTGGATGGAACGGCCCGACCCCTGAGGCGTGCCGCCGCCCCATGGAAACGGCGGTATGCCCGATCGTCATGTCGCCGCACGGCGTTTTCGGAAACCCGGATTCCACGTTTCCGCAACGGGCTCCGAGCCGCCCGCGTTTTCGCCGCACTCGCGCATCACAAGCGCCGGGCCCGCGCCGAGCGCCCCAAGAAACCGACGATTCGCACCTTCATGCTCCGTCCGCTCCTGCGATTCTCCGCCCCCGCCGGCCTGATCCTCCTCGGGGCCTGCCTGCCCGCGCTGGCGCAGGGGAGCCCGCGCTCCGTCAACGAGTGCGAGCGCCTGAAGAACGACCTCGCCTACAACCAGTGCCTGGCCATGTTCGGCCCCGCCGCCAAGAACGTGGCGGGCGGCTTCGCGTCGGAAGGCGGCTCCCCCCCCGCCGCCGCAACGCCGGCCCTGGCGGCGATCCCGCAGGCGGAGGAGCCCGACGAGGCCCGCGGCAGCCGCCGCGGCGGTTATCGCGGGCGCCGGCACGGCCGGCAGAGCGCCGTCTTCACCGCGGGCGGGGGCGAGACGCGCTCCTACCGCCGCCGCCGCAGGCGGTGAGCGGCCTCAGGCGACGTTGAGGCGTCGCCCCCGGTTCCAGGCCAGGAACGGCACCCCCGAGAGCAGCCCCTTCAGCGCCGCCCGCGACTGGTGGCAGCCGTTGACCGAGACCCGCGGCAGGGCGTGCAGGTGCCCCGCATGCGCCCCGAAGAGATGGCCCGGCCGGGTCGTCACGGCGGTGGAAAAGCCCAGTTCCCGCCCGAGGGCGAACTCGCGCGGACCGGCCGAGGTCGGGTCGCCCACCGGATAGGACAGGTGGCGCACCGGGCGTCCGAGTTCGGCCTCGATCCGGGCCCGCCCCTGCCCGATCTCGCGGGACGCGGTGGCGGCATCGTGCTTGGCCAGCATCGGATGGCTGCAGGTGTGGGCGCCGATGGTGAGCATCGGATCGCGGGCAAGCGCCCGCAGCTCGTCCCAGGACAGGCACAGGTCCGCGGCCACCTGCCCCGGCTCGAACCCCGCCTCGCGGCACAACGCGGCGATCCCGTCCAGCAGCCGGTCCTCGGTGCCGCCACGCAGATCGCGGTAGACCGCCTCGAAGGCCAGAATCTTCTCCTGCGGGCTGCGGGCCGGCAGGTCGAGGCTGCCCGTGCCCACCGGTATCCGCACCCGGTCGAGGCGGGCCACCGCCCGCTCCAGCTCGATCCACCAGAGGCGCCCGTGCTGGTCGGCGAAGTCGCCGGTGACGAACAGGGTCCAGGGGGCGCCGTGCCGCCGCAGCACGGGAGCTGCGTGCTCCAGGTTGTCGCGGTAGCCGTCGTCGAAGGTGAGCACCGCGAAGGGCGGTCGGTCGCCCGGCGCGGCCAGGCGCTCGGGCACCGCGTCGAGCCCGATCACCTCGAAGCCGCGCGCGTCGAGCTCCCGAAGCGTCCGGTCGAGGAAGTCCGGGGTGATGGAGAGCAGACGGTTCGGAGCGTAGGCGTTGGCCGCCTCGCGCTCCGGCCTAACGTGATGAAACGTCAGGATCACCCCGAGGCCGCGGGCCGCCGGCGCGAGCCACCGATCAGCCCCCAAAGCCGACACGGCCCGGAAGCCGGCCTCGAACAGGCGGTGGCGGTTGCGGGAGGACAGCATGGCGCGACCCTCGCTACGGCCCGAAGTCCGGCCGCTGGGTTGAGGGCGCGACTCTGCCCGCCGCGCGTAAACAAAGCCGGAAGGCGCACCGCCCGGCTCGGCAAGGATGCGTTACCCATCCCGACGCATCCGGCCCGCCGTGCGGCCCACCGGCCGGCGGCGTACACGCCGGGTTAGGGCCGCCGGCCGCAGAACCGTGCGCAGAACGGGCCGCGACCGCGGGGGCGGGGGCCGAACGGAGTCGGTGATGACGGTTCTCGTCCAAGACCTGAGCGGGGCTGGCATGGCGCGCGGGCGCATCCGGGACGGGCTGACGGCGGAGGTGTTTGCCGATCTCGCCGGGGTCGAGGCCCTGTGGCGGGGGCTGGAGGCGGACGCCGCCTGCCTCGCTACGCCCTATCAGCGCTTCGACTGGGTCTCGGCCTACCTGCGCGGCCACCCGGCGGCGGACGCTCTGCGCGTCGTCGTCCTGCGCGACGGCGCGGGCCGGCCGCGCATCCTGATCCCGCTCCTGGTCGAGCGCCGGCGCGGCCTCAGCCTGGCCCGCGTGGTGGGCGACGACCACGCCAACTACCACCTGCCGCTGTTTTCCACCCGCGAGGCGGCGGCGATCTCCCCCGAGGACCTGAAGGCGGCCCTCGTCGCGGTCGGGCGCGAGGCCGGCATCGATGCCTACGCCCTGACCCACCAGCCCCGGACCTGGGACGGCGCGGTCAACCCCCTGGCCCTCGACGGCGAGCCGGCCCCCAGCGACGGCTACGGCCTGCTGCTCGGGCCTGACCCGGAGAGCACCGTGCGCCGGGCGTTCAGCGCGGACGCGCGCAAGAAGCTGCGCTCCAAGGAGAAGCGCCTCGTCGAGGCCCACGGGCCGGTCGACTACCGCCGGGCCGGGACGCCCGATGAGGTCCGGACCTACCTCGCCGCGTTCTACGCCCAGAAGACGGCGCGGTTCTCCGCGATGGGCATCGCCGACCCCTATGCCGGCGGGCCGATCCGCGACTTCCTCGATATCGGCACGACCGGCGCCGACCCGGCGGTGGAGGTCCACGCCCTGGTGCTGCGCGAGAGCGGGCGGGTGCTGGCGGTGTTCGGCGGCGCGGTGGACGCGGTACGCTACAGCGGCATGATGACCTCCTTCGACGCCGACCCCGAGGTGTCGCGCTTCAGCCCAGGCGACCTGCTGCTCCAGTACCTGATCCGCGAGCAGGCCGAGCGCGGCCGCAAGGGTTTCGACCTCGGCGTCGGCGAGGCGCGCTACAAGGCCAGTGTCTGCGACGAGACCATAGCCCTGGTGGAGACGGTCCTGCCGGTCTCCTTGCACGGCCACGCCCACGCCCTGGTCGCCACCGGGCTGACCCGCGCCAAGCGCCGGATCAAACGCGACCCGCGCCTGATCGGCCATCTCCAGCGCTTCCGCCGGATCAAGGCGCGGTGCAAGGCGGTGCTGAAACGCTGAGCCGGCCACCCCTCTCCGGCGCGGCCCGAAGAGACGGCCTTCGCCCGCTCAGGCGGAGGCTGCCATCGCGGCCGGCGCGTCGAACACGGCCGTGACCGGCCGGAACGCGCAGACGAGGTCGGCATCGAGCTTCGGGCCCATCTCGACGAGGATGGCGTAGGCCCGGTCCATGCTCATCGGGGCCTTGTAGGGACGCCTCTCGATCAGGGCGGCGTAGATGTCGCAGATCGTGACCAGGCGGACGAGGTCCGGGATCTGGCTGCCCTTTAGGCCGTCCGGATAGCCCGAGCCGTCGAGGAGTTCGTGGTGCGAACGCACCACAGACAGCATCAGGTCGTCGAAGCCGCCGCCGAGGAGCATCTCGTAGCCGATGACGGGATGCGTGCGCATCACCCGCAACTCGGCCTCGTCCAGGCGGGCGGGCTTGTTGAGGATCGCCACCGGAATCCGGGTCTTGCCGATGTCGTGCAACAGGGCGCCCTTGGTCAGGCGATGGCAATCCTGGGGCCGCAGGCCGAGGTTGCGGCCGAAGGCGGCAGCCAGGCCGGCCACCAGCAGGCAGTGCTGGTGGGTGGCGTCGTCGAAGCGCCAGACCATCTCCAGCCAGTCGCGGATCCCGGTCTCGTGGATCGCCCGGTCGATGATCTCGGCGCCGGCCTCGATCGCGGCGGCCGTCACCGGCTCGCCGGCCTTGAACAGGCGGTTGAGGAAGGCGCGGGCCTCGACCGCCTTGTGGACCGGCACCGGCGGCGCGGCACCGGCCGCGAGGTCGCCGATGGCGCCGGCGAGCATGCGCGAGACCGCGGCGGCCGGAACGCTCAGGCTCGCGCCGAGGGCGCGAGCTTGGAGCTCGCCCCGCGCCGTGTTGTCGTGCAGGAGGCAGAGGTAGGGGACGCCGCCGCGTCGCGCCGTCGTCAAAGCCCGGCGCAGGCGCAGAACCGCGTCCGAACTCATCACGCCGACGTCGCTGACGATCAGGTCCGGCTCGACGGAGGGCAGGGTGTCGTCGTTGAACAGGTCGTGGACGAACCATCGTCCGCTGGCGCCGTGTCCGCGCACGAGCCGCTCGGCCCGTCCGGCGTCGTCGGTGATCAGCAGGATGCAGCGCACGGTCCAGCCCAGATCTTAGAACACGATGCTCCGATGACGGGGATGCGGTCGGGACGGCCGCGGGCTCGGGCCCCCCCGGCGTCCACGGTGCCGCTACCCGGCCTCGAAGGGGAGCCGACAGGTCCGGCGATCCGCCAGCCGTCCGCGAGGGACCCCCGCGGCCGCTCGCCGGCCACGCGCCTGCGGACCAACAATGCAATCGAGAATTGCATTTTCGACCGGATATACGAAAGCGCTCATGACGAACATTGTCATGCGTGTACGGTAAAGCTTCTCCTAAGATGCGTTGCCGCCGTCCCCCGTCCGGTTCCCGACATCGGCGGACGCAAGGGCGCGTTCCACGAACGAGAAAGGGCGGCCCCGCGGGACCGCCCTCTCCCAGATCCGGCCCTGCGCTGCGGCCTACTCGGCGGCCGGCGGCAGGCCTTCCAGCGCAGCACCGCTCTCCGACTGCTTCTGCTGCAGGATAAGCGTGTCGCGGCGGCGGGCGATGGTGCGGATGTCGGCCACCATCGAACCCGTACCCGCCGGGATCAGCGAGCCGACGATGACGTTCTCCTTGAGCCCTTCGAGGTGGTCGACCTTGCCGTTGACCGCGGCTTCCGTGAGGACGCGGGTGGTCTCCTGGAACGAGGCCGCCGAGATGAACGACTTGGTCTGGAGCGAGGCCTTGGTGATGCCGAGCAGGACGGGCACGCCCTGGACCGGCTTCTTGCCCTCGGCGAGCAGCTTGTCGTTGATCTCGGTCAGCTCCGTGCGGTCGATCTGATCGCCCGAGAGGATGTCCGAGTCGCCGCCGTCGGTGATCTCGACCTTCTGCAGCATCTGCCGGACGATGACCTCGATGTGCTTGTCGTTGATCGACACGCCCTGGAGCCGGTAGACCTCCTGGATCTCGTTGACGAGGTAGGCGGCGAGTTCCTCCACGCCCTTGATCGCCAGGATGTCGTGCGGCGCCGGGTTTCCATCGACGATGTAGTCGCCGAGTTCCACCACGTCCCCGTCCTGCAGGTGGATGTGCTTGCCCTTGGGGATCAGGTACTCGACGGCGTCCGTCCCGTCGTGGGGCGTCAAGGTCAGGCGGCGCTTGTTCTTGTAGTCGCGCCCGAACTGGATCGTGCCCGACTTCTCGGCGATGATCGCCGCGTCCTTGGGACGGCGGGCCTCGAACAGCTCCGCCACCCGCGGCAGACCGCCGGTGATGTCGCGGGTCTTGGCCGAATCCGTCGAGACGCGGGCGAGGATGTCGCCGGCCTTGACCGAGCCGCCCGGGTCGAAGCCGATGATGGCGTCGACCGGCAGGAAGTAGCGGGCGTCCGAGCCGCGCGGAAGCTTCACGGCCTTGCCCTCGGAATCGACGACGACCATCGCCGGCTTGAGGTCCGAGGTGCGGGCCGACCCGCGCCAGTCGATGACGACGCGCTTGGCGATGCCGGTCGACTCGTCGGTGGTCTCGGTGATGGACTGGCCATCGTAGAGATCCTCGTAGGCCACCAAGCCGTCGACCTCGGTGAGGATCGGACGGGTGTAGGGGTCCCACTCCGCGATGCGCTGGCCGCGCTTGATCTTGTCGCCCTCGTCGACGCGCAGCTTGGCGCCGTATTGCAGGCGGTGCACCGCCCGCTCCACGCCGTCCGAGCCGACGACCACCACCGCCACGTTGCGGCCGGTGGCGATGAGATCGCCGTCCGTGTTCTTGGCAACCGCGCGGTTGCGGATCCTGATCGTGCCCTCGAAGCTCGACTCGATGAAGGACGAATCCGCGATCTGCGCCGCGCCGCCGATGTGGAAGGTGCGCATGGTGAGCTGGGTGCCCGGTTCGCCGATCGACTGCGCGGCGATGACGCCGACCGCCTCGCCCATGTTGACGGGCGTGCCGCGGGCCAGATCCCGCCCGTAGCAGGTGGCGCAGACGCCGCTCCGGGTGGCGCAGACCAGCACCGAGCGGATCTTCACCTCCTGGATGCCGGCCGCCTGGATCGCCGGCAGATGACGTTCCTCGATGGTCTCGCCGGTCTTGACGATCACCGTGCCGTCCTGGGCCACGAGGTCCTCGGCCGTGGCGCGGCCGAGGATGCGAGTGGCCAGCGTCGCCACGACCTGGCCGGCATCGACGATGGCGCGCATCTTGATGCCGTTCGTGGTGCCGCAATCCACCTCGCGGATCACCGCGTCCTGCGCCACGTCCACGAGGCGCCGGGTCAGGTAGCCGGAGTTGGCCGTCTTCAACGCCGTGTCCGCCAGCCCCTTGCGGGCGCCGTGGGTGGAGTTGAAGTACTCGAGCACGTCGAGCCCTTCCTTGAAGTTCGAGATGATGGGCGTCTCGATGATCTCGCCCGAGGGCTTGGCCATCAGGCCGCGCATGGCGGCCAGCTGCTTCATCTGCGCCGGCGAGCCGCGGGCACCGGAATGGCTCATCATGTAGATCGAATTGATCTGCTTGTCGGCGCCGTTCTCGTCCTTCTGCACGGTCGAGATGCGCAGCATCATCTCGGCGGCGAGCTTGTCCGAGCACTTGGCCCAGGCATCCACCACCTTGTTGTACTTCTCGCCCTGGGTGATCAGGCCGTCGTTGTACTGCTGCTCGTAGTCCTTCACCAGCGAGCGCGTGGTGTCGACGATCGACCACTTGTTGTCCGGCACGACCATGTCGTCCTTGCCGAACGAGATGCCGGCCTTGAACGCGTGGTTGAAGCCGAGCCCCATGATGCGGTCGCAGAAGATCACCGACTCCTTCTGACCGCAGTGGCGGTAGACGGTGTCGATCATCGCCGAGATCTCCTTCTTGGTCATCAGCTTGTTGACGACGTCGAAGGGCACCTTGGCATGCAGCGGCAGGGCGCCGGACAGGATCACCCGGCCCGGGGTGGTGTCGTAGGTCTTGGTCAGGGGCTGGCCGTCCGGGCCGATGCCCTTCCAGCGCCACTTGATCTTGGAATGCAGCTTGACGGACTTGGCCGCCAGCGCGTGCTCCAACTCGCCCATGTCGCCGTAGACGCCCTGCATCGGGTTGGTCTTGCTCGTGGCATCGAACGCGCCGACCGCGCCGTCGGCGACGATCGAGAGATAGTAGAGGCCGAGCACGATGTCCTGCGAGGGCACGATGATCGGCTGGCCGTTGGCCGGGTGCAGGATGTTGTTGGTCGACATCATCAGCACGCGCGCCTCCAGCTGAGCCTCGAGGCTCAGGGGGACGTGCACGGCCATCTGGTCGCCGTCGAAGTCGGCGTTGAACGCGGCGCAGACCAGCGGGTGAAGCTGGATCGCCTTGCCCTCGATCAGCTTGGGCTCGAAGGCCTGGATGCCGAGGCGGTGGAGCGTCGGCGCCCGGTTGAGCATCACGGGATGCTCACGGATCACCTCGTCCAGGATGTCCCAGACCTCGGGCTTCTCCTTCTCGACGAGCTTCTTCGCCTGCTTGACGGTCGCGGAGAAACCCTTGGCGTCGAGGCGCGCGTAGATGAACGGCTTGAACAGCTCCAGCGCCATCTTCTTGGGCAGGCCGCACTGGTGCAGCTTCAGCTCGGGGCCGACCACGATGACCGAGCGGCCGGAATAGTCGACGCGCTTGCCGAGCAGGTTCTGACGGAAGCGGCCCTGCTTGCCCTTGAGCATGTCGGCGAGCGACTTCAGCGGGCGCTTGTTGGCACCCGTGATGACGCGCCCGCGCCGGCCGTTGTCGAACAGCGCGTCGACCGCCTCCTGCAGCATCCGCTTCTCGTTGCGTATGATGATGTCGGGCGCGCGCAGCTCGATCAGCCGCTTGAGGCGGTTGTTGCGGTTGATGACCCGGCGGTAGAGGTCGTTCAGGTCCGAGGTGGCGAAGCGGCCGCCGTCCAGCGGCACCAGCGGGCGCAGGTCCGGCGGGATCACGGGGACGACGGTGAGGATCATCCACTCGGGCTTGTTGCCCGACATCTGGAACGCCTCGATGATCTTGAGGCGCTTGAGGAGCTTCTTGGGCTTGAGCTCGGAGGTGGTGACGGCGATCTCGTCGCGCAGGTCGCCCGCGATCTTGTCGAGGTCGAGTTCCTGCAGGATGCGCCGGATCGCCTCGGCGCCGATCATCGCCGTGAACGAATCCTCGCCGTACTCCTCCTGGGCGCGCAGGTACTCCTCCTCCGAAAGGAGCTGGCGCTCCTTCAGGGGGGTAAGGCCCGGCTCGATGACGCAGTAGGACTCGAAGTAGAGGATGCGCTCGAGGTCCTTGAGGGCCATGTCGAGCAGGAGGCCGATGCGGGACGGCAGCGACTTCAGGAACCAGATGTGGGCGACGGGGGCGGCCAGCTCGATATGGCCCATGCGGTCGCGCCGCACGCGGGCGAGCGTCACTTCGACGCCGCACTTTTCGCAGATGACGCCCTTGTACTTCATGCGCTTGTACTTGCCGCACAAGCACTCGTAATCCTTGATCGGCCCGAAGATGCGGGCGCAGAACAGGCCGTCACGCTCCGGCTTGAAGGTCCGGTAGTTGATCGTCTCGGGCTTCTTGATCTCGCCGTAGGACCACGAGAGGATCTTCTCGGGGCTGGAGATCGAAATCTTGATCTGGTCGAAGCTCTGGGGCTGAGCCTGCTGGTTGAAAAGGTTCATGACCTCTTGGTTCATGATCCGCTCCTTGATGACGGGTCACGCTCGCGCCAGCGCTGCCACGTACTGAGTTCTCGATACCCGGCGCCGCGCCCTGCCGAGCGCCGCTGGCCGTCGTGCGATCCCGGAAGGCCCTGCCCCTCCCCGCTCGACCGTGCCGGCACGGATGCCGGCACGGGAGGTGCCGCGAGCCTTACTCGGCCGCGTCGGCCGGGGGCTCCAGCTGGTCGTTGGCGGGCTTCTTGGAGGAGGTGAGCTCGACGTTGAGGCCGAGCGAGCGCATCTCCTTGACCAGCACGTTGAAGCTCTCGGGGATGCCGGCCTCGAAGGTGTCGTCCCCGCGGACGATCGCCTCGTAGACCTTGGTGCGGCCGGCCACGTCGTCCGACTTCACCGTGAGCATCTCCTGGAGCGTGTAGGCCGCGCCGTAGGCCTCCAGCGCCCAGACCTCCATCTCGCCGAAGCGCTGTCCGCCGAACTGCGCCTTGCCGCCCAGCGGCTGCTGGGTGACGAGGGAGTACGGGCCGATCGAGCGGGCGTGGATCTTGTCGTCCACGAGGTGGTGGAGCTTCAGCATGTAGATGTAGCCCATCGTCACCTTGCGGTCGAAGGCTTCACCCGTGCGCCCGTCGTAGAGCGTGGACTGGGCCGAGCGGTCGAGGCCGGCCATCTCCAGCATGGTCTCGATGTCGGCTTCCTTGGCGCCGTTGAACACGGGGGTGGCCATCGGCACGCCGCGGCGGACGTTGTTGCCGGCCTCCGCGAGGTCCTCGTCGGAGAGGCCCTCGAGTTCGGACGGCGAGTAGATCGCCTCCATCTCCGCGCGCAGCGGCGCGATGTCCTGGCTCTTCAGGTAGGCGTCCACCGCCTTGCCGACCTTGCGGCCGAGCCCGGCCGCGGCCCAGCCCAGGTGCGTCTCCAGGATCTGCCCGACGTTCATGCGCGAGGGCACGCCGAGCGGGTTGAGCACGATGTCGGCATGCGTCCCGTCCTCGAGGAACGGCATGTCCTCGATCGGCACGATGCGCGAGACCACGCCCTTGTTGCCGTGGCGGCCGGCCATCTTGTCGCCGGGCTGGATCTTGCGCTTCACCGCCACGAAGACCTTGACCATCTTCATGACGCCGGGGGGCAGCTCGTCCCCGCGCTGGAGCTTCTCGACCTTGTCGAGGAAGCGCTGTTCGAGGCGCTTCTTCGACTCGTCGTACTGCTTCTGCATCGCCTCCATCTCGGTCATGAGACGGTCTTCGACGACGGCGAACTGCCACCATTGCGAGCGCGGATACTCGCTGATGCCCTCGCGGGTCAGCGTGGCGTCCTTGCGGAAACCCTTCGGGCCGGCGATCGGGGCCTGCCCGATCAGCACGTCGGCCAGACGCGCGTAGGTGTTGCGGTCGAGGATCGCCTGCTCGTCGTCGCGGTCCTTGGCGAGCCGCTCGATCTCTTCCCGCTCGATCGCCTGGGCGCGCTCGTCCTTGTCGACGCCGTGCCGGTTGAACACCCGCACCTCGACGATGGTGCCGGTGACGCCCGGCGGCACGCGCAACGAGGTGTCGCGCACGTCCGAGGCCTTCTCGCCGAAGATGGCGCGGAGCAGCTTCTCCTCCGGCGTCATCGGGCTCTCGCCCTTCGGGGTGATCTTGCCGACGAGGATGTCGCCCGCATGCACCTCGGCGCCGATATAGACGATGCCGGCCTCGTCGAGGTTCTTGAGCGCCTCCTCGGAGACGTTCGGGATGTCGCGGGTGATCTCCTCCGGACCCAGCTTGGTGTCGCGGGCCATCACCTCGAATTCCTCGATGTGGATCGAGGTGAACACGTCATCCTTCACGATCCGCTCGGAGAGCAGGATCGAGTCCTCGAAGTTGTAGCCGTTCCAGGGCATGAACGCGACGAGGACGTTGCGGCCCAGCGCCAGCTCGCCGAACTCGGTGGACGGTCCGTCGGCGATGATCTCGCCCTTCTTCACCGGCTCTCCGACGCGCACCAGCGGCTTCTGCGTGATGCAGGTCGACTGGTTGGAGCGCTGGAATTTCTGGAGCCGATAGATGTCGACGCCGGGCTTGGTCGCATCCGCCTCCTCGGTGGCGCGGATGACGATACGGGTGGCGTCCACCTGATCGACGATGCCGGAACGGCGGGCCGCGATGGCCGCCCCCGAGTCGCGGGCGACGACCGCCTCCATGCCGGTGCCGACGAACGGCGCGTCGGCCCGCACCAGCGGCACGGCCTGCCGCTGCATGTTCGAGCCCATCAGCGCGCGGTTGGCGTCGTCGTTCTCCAGGAACGGGATCAGGGCGGCCGCCACCGAGACGAGCTGCTTGGGCGACACGTCCATCAGGTCGACCCGCTCGGGGCCGACCACGATCACGTCGCCGGCCCGGCGGCAGACCACGAGGTCTTCCGTCAGCTTCTTGTTCTCGTCCATCTGGGCGTTGGCCTGGGCGACGTAGTACTTCGCCTCCTCCATGGCCGAGAGGTAGGACACCTCGTTCGTGACCACGCCGTCCTTCACGCGGCGGAACGGGGTCTCGATGAAGCCGTACTTGTTGACGCGGGCGAACGTCGCCAGCGAGTTGATCAGGCCGATGTTGGGGCCTTCCGGCGTCTCGATCGGGCAGATGCGGCCGTAATGGGTCGGGTGCACGTCGCGCACCTCGAAGCCGGCGCGCTCGCGGGTCAGGCCGCCCGGGCCGAGCGCCGAGAGGCGGCGCTTGTGCGTCACCTCGGAGAGCGGGTTGGTCTGGTCCATGAACTGCGAGAGCTGCGACGAGCCGAAGAACTCGCGCACCGCCGCCGCCGCGGGCTTGGCGTTGATCAGGTCCTGCGGCATCACCGTGTCGATGTCGACCTGGCTCATGCGCTCGCGGATGGCGCGCTCCATGCGGAGAAGCCCCAGGCGGTACTGGTTCTCCATCAACTCGCCGACCGAGCGCACCCGGCGGTTGCCGAGGTGGTCGATGTCGTCGATCTCGCCCTTGCCGTCGCGCAGCTCCACCAGCGCCTTGACGACGGCGAGCATGTCCTCCTTGCGCAGCGTCCGGACGGTGTCCTCGGCGTCGAGGTCCAGGCGCATGTTCATCTTCACGCGGCCGACCGCGGACAGGTCGTAGCGCTCGCTGTCGAAGAACAGCGAGTGGAACATGGCCTCGGCCGTCTCGAGCGTCGGCGGCTCGCCGGGGCGCATCACCCGGTAGATGTCGAACAGCGCGCCTTCGCGGGCGGAGTTCTTGTCCACGGCCAGCGTGTTGCGGATGTAGGGGCCGACGTTGACGTGGTCGATGTCGAGCACCGGGATGTCGGCGACGCCGACCTCCTCCAGGGCCTTGAGGGTCTTCTCGGAGATCTCCTCGCCGGCCTCGGCCCAGATCTCGCCGGTCTTGGGGTTGACGAGGTCCTCGGCGATGTACTGGCCGATCAGGTCCTCGTCGGTGGCCTTGAGGAACGTGGTGCCCTTCTCGGCGATCTGCCGGGCGTTGCGGGCGTTGAGCTTCTTGCCGGCCTCGAGCACGACCTCGCCGGAATCGGCGTCGACCATGTCCACGGCGGCCTTGAAGCCCTTGAGCCGCTCGGCGTCGAACGGCACGCGCCAGTCGGCGCCGGCGCGGTCGTAGACCACGCGGTCGTAGAAGGTCGAGAGGATGCTCTCGCCGTCGAGACCCAGCGCGAACAGCAGCGAGGTGACGGGCAGCTTGCGCTTGCGGTCGATGCGGACGTGGACGATGTCCTTGGCGTCGAACTCCACGTCGAGCCACGAGCCGCGGTAGGGGATGATGCGCGCGGCGAACAGCAGCTTGCCGGAGGAGTGCGTCTTGCCCTTGTCGTGGTCGAAGAACACGCCCGGCGAGCGGTGCATCTGCGAGACGATGACGCGCTCGGTGCCGTTGACGATGAAGGTGCCGTTCTCCGTCATCAGGGGCATGTCGCCCATGTAGACGTCCTGCTCCTTGATGTCCTTGACGGACTTGGCCTGGGTGTCCGGGTCGACGTCGAACACGATCAGCCGCAGGGTCACCTTCAGCGGGGCGGCGAAGGTGATGCCGCGCTGGCGGCACTCGTCCACGTCGTATTTCGGCTGCTCGAAGGTGTAGCGCACGAATTCCAGCAGCGCCGTCGCGGAGAAGTCCGAGATCGGGAACACCGATTTGAACACGCTCTGGAGGCCCTCGTCGCCCCGGCCGCCCTCCGGCTCGTCGACCATCAGGAACTGGTCGTAGGATGCCTTCTGAACCTCGATGAGGTTCGGCATCTCGGCGACTTCCTTGATCTTGCCGAAGAACTTCCGAATGCGCTTGCGACCGACCAGCGTGTTGGCCATGTGACCTCGCTCCATCCCGCGTCCTGGTTGCCCGGGGAAGTCGTCAGACTCCCGCGCCGGACCGTGGCGCGCGTCCCGCCGGACCGCGCCACCCGTAACCGAAAAATCCCTGCCGGACCCGTTCCGAGGCCCATCGGCCCTCCAGAAGGGCCTTAAGCCCGCGGGTGAGACACCCGCGGGCTCCGGTCACGGACGGCGTCGAGCCGTCCGTGCGTCGACGGGCCGGGGACGGCCCGTCGTGGTCTTACTTGAGCTCGACCTTGGCGCCGGCCTTCTCGAGCTGGGCCTTGAGCTTCTCGCCCTCGTCCTTGGTGACGGACTCCTTGACGGCCTTGGGCGCGCCCTCGACCAGGTCCTTGGCTTCCTTGAGGCCGAGGCCGGTGATCGCGCGGACCTCCTTGATGACCTCGATCTTCTTGTCGCCGATGGCGGCGAGCATGACCGTGAACTCGGTCTGCTCCTCGACGGCGGCGGCCGGGCCGGCAGCGGGGCCTGAGGCCACGGCGACGGCGGCGGCAGCCGAAACGCCCCACTTCTCTTCGAGCATCTTGGCGAGGTCGGCGGCCTCGAGGACGGTCAGGGACGACAGGTCGTCGACGAGCTTGGCAAGATCAGCCATGGTTTATGGTCCTCTGTATATCGGTTTGAACGGATGGGTTTGTAAGGGCGGCCTTCAGGCGGCCTCGTCCTTGGTGGCATAGGCCCCGAACACGCGGGCGAGCTTGGCTGCCGGCGCGCTGACGACCTGGGCGATCTTGGTCGCGGGAGCCTGTACGAGGCCCACGATCTTGGCGCGCAGTTCGTCGAGGGACGGGAGCGAGGCGAGGGCCTTCACGCCGTCCGGGTTCAGGGCTGTCGTCCCCATGGCGCCGCCGAGGATCACGAGCTTGTCGTTGGCCTTGGCGAAATCCACCGCCACCTTGGCGGCCGCGACCGGATCGCTCGAATAGGCGAGCAGGGTCGGACCCTTCAGGAGGGGCTTGATGGAGGCGACGTCCGTGCCATCGAGAGCGATGCTGGCGAGGCTGTTCTTGGCGACCTGCACGGTGGCGCCGGCCTGCTTCATCTGCGAACGCAGCTTCTGCATCTCGGCGACCGTGAGGCCCTTGTAGTGGGCCACGACGACGACGGCGCTCTTTGCGAACACGCCGTTGAGCGTCGAGACGAGATCAGCTTTTGCTGTCCGGTCCACTGGGCTCTCTCCGGTAGGCGGAACCCTGGAGCGGGTCCGCCGGTTGCACATGCCGCCCGGAACGGAACTCGGCCTTGGAAGACCGGGAACGTCCGAACGACGCTTCGCGGCCCTGTCCCCGGACGCTACCCTCGCGGGCGGCGACCTGGGCGAGATGGTTCAAACCGAGACCTCGTCCGCGGCCGAGGGGGCCGAGGAGAGGCGTATGGAGTTCGGTCTTCCCCGTCTGTGCAGGCCGGGGGATTAAGCCGGCGAACCGGCGCCTGCAGTCTCGGACAGGACATGGCCGGACACGGCCCCGCAGGGCTTGGCGCCCCTCGAGTCCTGCCAGCCATAGCCGCCCGGTTGCCCAGGCGACATCTTGTTGGCACACGGCCTATCGACCGTGTCCCTTGGATACGTGTGATTGCGTGGAGCGCGGTGTATAGAGCCTAGCAAGCCGCCTGCCAAGGGCCGAGGCGCGACTTTTCCGTCGCAGGCAAGGGGCGATGACCGGACGCCCGCCCCGATCCGGCCCGTGCGCGCATGCGACGCGGCCGGCTCCGGACCCGGACGCAGGTGTCCGGTCGCGTGCGACGCAACCGGGCCGCCGGTCCGCTTCGCTCCGGGCGTCCGGGAAAGCGTCGGTCTTTCAGAGGCCGGGAGCATAGCCGGCCGGTGGCAGCAGATGGGAGACGATGCCGCAACCGGCGCGGCATCGGCCCCGGCGGTCAGGCCGGCTTCTCGGCCGCCACCAGGAGCACCTGGCCCGAATGGGGGAACAGCCGGCTCAGGGCCCGCAACCCCATGGCTGCGGCTCGGGTCATCGGGTTCCGGTATTCGCCCGGCCCATGCCCGGCGTTGAAAGTCGTGGCTCGGACCGCGTCGAAGCCGAGATGCCCGAGCATCCGCCCGAGGCGGCGGCCGTCGTAGTACATGACGTGGCCCAGGAGCCCGCGCTCGGCATCCTCGGGCGCGTCCATGAAGTGCAGGAAGTCCCACTGGCCGAGGGCGAAGCGGAGCCGGTGCTCGACGTAGACGGCGTTGGGCGTCGTCACCAGAAGCACGCCGCCCGGACGCAGGGCCCGCTGGCAGCGCCGCAGCAGGCGCATGGTCACGGTGTAGTCGAGATGCTCCAGAATCTCCGTGCACAGGACCACGTCGGCCGCGGCTTCCGGCACCGAGAAGTCGGGCTCGCGAAAATCCTGGCCGATGGGCTCGATGCCCCGCGCGTCGAGCCAGCCGCGGATGGTGGGATCGCTGAAGGTCTGGGAGAGGGGATGGTCCACCACCTGCCAACGCAGCCGCCCCGGACCCAGGCGCCGGTCGAGGAGATCGTACAGGACCGGGTCGGGCTTGCCCTCGTTGAGGCCCGACATGTTGAGCACGCTCACCCGGTCCAGTCCGCGGCGCGCCACATGGGCCATGATCGCGTCCGTCAGGCGCGCCACGCGCGGGCCGCCGCTGACGTTCCAGTGCAGGGCGTCCCGGCTCACGGAGCCGTGGAGCTGGCGGTCCATCTCGCCGAAGGCCGCGGCCACGTAGGCCCGCGTCGACCGCTCGTCCGCGGGGCCCGCCGCCGCGACGGCGAAGGGCCGTCCCCGGCTGGCGGAGGATGTACCGAATGCCGGTCCGTCGAGGCTGGTCACGCTCATCATGCCCTCACAAGGGTTGTCGAGCCGAGGTTATTCGTCTTTCGACGGAAGACAACCGGTCGAACCGGCCTATCTTCAATCCAGAATGGCCCGAGACCTGCAAGCTTCGATTAAGGCTAACGGCGCGACACCTTGGAGACTGCTTTCGATCTGTGTGCATCCCTGGGGCAGACTACGGAGACCGGGTTCCGCGCGCACTGCTTCCGGCCCACGGTTCTGGTAGCGAGCGTTCGACCCACACCGCTCCGATCCGATCCGAGGCTCGATGCCCCTACGCGTCCCACACCGCCGCGCCGTCCTCCAGGGCGGCCTCGCCCTCGCCCTGACCGGACGGGCCGTGGCCGCACCGGTGGCGCGCGCCTCGGCCGCCGCCTTCGTCGACAGCGTCGGCGTGAACGTCCACATCAGCAGCGAGCCCTACGCCTCGCGCTTCACCGAGGTGGCGGCGTTGCTGGGGCGGAGCGGAATCCGGCACCTGCGCGACGAAATCCGCCCGAGCAACGACCTCGACCGCTGGCGGATGCTCTACGACGCGCACGGCATCCGGGCGAACCTGCTGGTCTCGCCCGTCACCAACACGCCCGCCGAGATGCTGGAGTACCTCCGCATGGTCGGCCCGCAGCGGGTCTCGGCGATCGAGGGCCAGAACGAGGGCGACAGCGACTGGTTCATGGCCCAGCCCGCCGCCCGCCCGCGCTGGCACACGGCCGTCGTCGCCTACCAGAGGGCCGCCTACCGCGCCCTGCGCAGCCGCTACGACGCGGCCACCCTGCCGATGCTCTCGCCCAGCATCATCGACTACAAGCCGGCCGACGTGGCCCTGATCCGGGAGTCGGCGCCGTTCTGCGATGCGGTGGCGATCCACTCCTACGTCCAGCACGGCCAGGAGCCCGAGACCGGCGACGACTATGCCGGGCTCGGCTGGTATCTCCGGCACATGCGCGACGCCTACAGGCCGGGGGCGCCGGCGGTCGTGACGGAGGTCGGCTACAACAACTTCGTCGAGCCCGACGGCAGCGCCATGTCGGAGACGGCCTCCGGCATCTACCTGCCGCGGCTGCTGCTCAACAACTTCGCGGCCGGCATCGGCCGGACCTTCCTCTACGAGTTCATGGACGGGGCTACGGGCTCGACGGTGGGCAACGACCACTGGGGCCTGGTGCACACCGACGGCACGCCCAAGCCCGCCTACGAGGCGATCCGCACCCTGCTCGGCGCCCTCGCCGAGCAGGGGGGCGGCGCTCCGGCCGCGCCCCTCACGGTCTCCCTGCCGGATGCCGGCCCGGACCTGCGCAGCCTCGCCTTGGCCAAGCGCGACGGCAGCACCGTCCTGGCCCTGTGGCGCGCCGTCCGCTGCTGGGACCCGCAGGCGAAGACGGACGTCTCCGTGCGGCCGACGCCGCAGCGGGTCGTCCCCGAGCGCCCGGTCAAGCGCGCGGGCACGATGGTCCTGGGCGAGGGCGGAGCGTGGCGCGACCAGCCGGCGGGCAAGGACGGGATCACCGTGCCCGTGGGCGCGAAGGTGGTGCTCCTCGCGCTCACGCCCTGATCGCGCCTCAGGCGGCCTCGCGCTCCGGTGCGATGCGGCGGCGGGCGTTCTCCCACCACGTCCGCTCGCGCGCGGCCTCCGTCTCGGCGGCCTTGGCGGCGTAGAACGAGGCGTTGTGCTCGCCGCGCAGGGCCTCACGGGTGAAGCGGATCAGGTGGTGGGCGACGAAACCCATGTTGAACACCGCCTCGATCTGCCCGCGCTTCAGGGCGTAGGCCGCCGCACTCCAGAACGGCTTGCGGTAATCCGAGAACATCCCGACGCGGGTGATGATGTTGAAGCCGAGGATCAGGCCGCGGCGCAGGTTGGTGAAGGTGAGCTTGCCCTTGGTCGGCGTCACGATCCGGTGCGGGTAGGTCGTCGCGCACTGGTGCTTGAAGCGCTCGAAGATCCGCTCCGGCTCGTAGGCGTGGCTGATCGCGCGGCGCCAGCTCTTCACCACGCTGTCGTGCGGGCGCTTGAACAGCACGTTGGATTCGAGGCTCGCGTCGTGCAGCAGCCGGCCCTCCCGCTCCAGCCGGTCCCACAGGGGCGTCTTGGGCAGGGCCTGGAGCAGGTTGATGGTCAGCACCGGGATCGCCGACTTGTCGATGAAGTCGATCAGGCGCTGCTCGGACTGGTCCGAGTCGGTGTCGAGGCCGAGGATGATGCCCGAGGTCACCTCCAGCCCGTAGGAGTTCAGGGTCTCGATGGCGCCGTACATCGGCACGGCGGCGTTGTGGGTCTTGTCGATGCCCTTGAGGGCGCCCTCCTCCGGCGTCTCGATGCCGACGAAGACCGTCATGAAGTTGGCCTGCCGCATCAGCTCCAGGATCTCGGGCTGCTTGGCCATGTTGAGCGTCGCCTCGCAGGCGAACTGAAGCGGGTAGTGGTTCCGCTTCTGCCACTCCACGAGGTGGGGCAGCATGTCCCGCGTCGCCTTGCGGTTGGCGATGAAGTTGTCGTCCACGAAGTAGACCACCGCCGGGTGGCCGGGCTGGCTGATGATGGCGTCGAGTTCGGCGCACATCTGCTCGGGCGACTTCAGCCGGGGCTGGCGCCCGTAGAGCTGCGGGATGTCGCAGAACTCGCAGCGATAAGGGCAGCCCGAGGAGAACTGCAGGGAGCCGATGAGGTAGCGCTTGAGCGGGGCCGCCTCGTAGGCGGGCGCCGGGAAGTCGGAGAGCGCCAGGCGCTCCTTGGTCTCCAGCCGCACCTGAGCGTCCGGGCGCGCCACGTCGGCGTCGAGGATGGCGATGAGCTGGTCGGTGGCGTCGCCGATCTCGCCCATGTGCAGGTAGTCGAAGTCCGGGTACTTTTCCGGCGCGCCCGAGACCGAGGGGCCGCCGAGCACGGCGACCTTTCCGGCCGCATGCGCCCGCTTGCGGATTTCGTGGATCTGCGGCTCCTGGATGTGCATGCCGGAGACGAAGACCGCGTCGGCCCAGGCGAACTCGTCGGGCGTCGCCCGCTTGATGTTCTCGTCGACGAACCGGTACTCCCAGGATTCCGGCATGTAGGCCGCGATCAGGAGCAGTCCCTGGGGCGGCATGAACGCCTTCACGCCGCCCATCAGGGGGTAGGCGTGGGAGAAGGTGCCGAAGGACGGCGTGTAGGCGGGGAAGACGCAGAGGATGCGTCGCTTGGCGGAGACGGTGAGGGAGCATCGCATAGGCCGCTATCTAGCACAGCCTCGCCCGATGGGAGCCCCTCCGCGCACGCAATCCGCATCGTGATGGCGCGAGAGGCGGAGTTGCTCCGCGGCACGTCTCGCGCCGGCCTCGGCGCCCGCTCCTGAAAGAACAAAAAAACGCCCGGCCACGAGGGCCGGGCGCTTCAGGAGGTTCGATCGCAGACGATCAGGCGCCGAGCACCGTGGACGGCTCGACCTTCACGCCCGGGCCCATCGTCGAGGTGACGGCGATGCGCTGGATGTAGGTGCCCTTGGAGCCGGCGGGCTTGGCCTTGGCCACCGCGTCGGCGAAGGCCTTGATGTTCTCCACGAGCTTCTGCTCGTCGAAGGAGACCTTGCCGATGCCGGCGTGCACGATGCCCGCCTTCTCGACCCGGAACTCCACCGAACCGCCCTTGGCGCCGGCCACGGCGGTCTTCACGTCCATGGTGACGGTGCCGACCTTCGGGTTCGGCATCAGGCCGCGCGGGCCCAGCACCTTTCCGAGACGGCCGACCAGCGGCATCAGGTCCGGGGTCGCGATGCAGCGGTCGAACTCGATCTTGCCGCTCTGGACGATCTCCAGGAGATCCTCCGCGCCGACGATGTCGGCGCCGGCGGCCTTGGCCTCCTCGGCCTTGGCGCCGCGGGCGAAGACCGCGACCCGCACCGTACGGCCGGAGCCGTTGGGCAGGTTGCAGACGCCGCGGACCATCTGGTCGGCGTGGCGCGGGTCGACGCCGAGGTTCATCGAGATCTCGAAGGTCTCGTCGAACTTGGCCTTGGACCGCTCCTTGATCAGCTTGATCGCGTCGGCGACGGGATAGAGCTTGGTCGGGTCGATGCCCTCGCGGGCGGCGCGGATGCGCTTTCCTTCGTGTGCCATGTCTGCCCCTCCCTTACGCGACGACGTCGAGGCCCATGGCCCGCGCGGAGCCACGGATCATGGCGACGGCGGCATCCACCGAATCGCAGTTAAGGTCGGGCATCTTCTTCTCCGCGATCTCGCGGAGCTGCGCCTCGGTGACCTTGCCCACCGTCGGGCCCTTGCCCGGCGTCTTGGAACCGGAGGCCGGCTTCTTGCCGATCTTCAGGCCGGCGGCCTTCTTCAGGAAGAAGGTGACCGGGGGCTGCTTCATGTCGAAGGTGAAGCTGCGATCCTGGTAGGCCGTGATCACGACCGGGATCGGGGTGCCCTTCTCGATCTGCGCGGTCTTCGCGTTGAAGGCCTTGCAGAATTCCATGATGTTGAGGCCGCGCTGACCGAGCGCGGGGCCGATGGGCGGAGACGGATTGGCCGCTCCAGCCGGGACCTGAAGCTTCACGTAACCCGTGATCTTCTTCGCCATGGGACTGCTCCCAAATGAATGCACGCCGCCGGGCTGCCTGAGGCTCGGTCGGTCGGGCGGTTGCAGGTCGCGGTGCGGCCCGTGGACCCCGGCGGCGAACCGGGCGGGCCTCCCGCGTGTGGCGCCGTCATCGGGATTGCCCGATCACGGCGTTCTTCGCGGCCGGCGCGGAGTGCCGACCGGAAAATGGAGATCAATCAGTTTTGACTGGTCTTTAAGTCCAAAAAAATCAGGCCTTCTCGACCTGGGCGTATTCCAGTTCCACCGGAGTGGCGCGGCCGAAGATCGACACGGCGACCTTGAGGCGTGAGCGGCTCTCGTCGATCTCCTCGACGGTGCCGTTGAACGAGGCGAACGGACCGTCGGCAACGCGGACGACCTCGCCGATCTCGAAGGAGATCGAGGGCTTGGGCCGGTCGACGCCCTCGGCGACCTGTCCCTTGATCCGCTCGGCCTCGGCATCCGGGATCGGCACCGGCTTGGACTTGTCGGCGCCGAGGAAGCCCGTGACCTTCGGGGTGTTCTTGATGAGGTGGTAGACCTCGTCGGTGAGGTCGCATTTCACCAGGACGTAGCCGGGGAAGAACTTGCGCTCGGCGTCGACCTTGCGGCCGCGGCGCACCTCCACGACCTTCTCGGTCGGGACCAGCACCTCGTCGAAGAGGTCCGTAAGTCCACGCTGGGCCGCCTGGTCCTTGATGGACTGGGCGACCTTGTTCTCGAAGTTCGAGTAGGCGTGGACGATGTACCAGCGCTTCGACACGGTTGCGATCAACTCCGACACGTCCGCGGGGCAGGCCAGCCCCGCATGAAACTCGATTCGTCCTCAGAGGCCGAGGATCAGGCCGACGACGTAGCGCAGCGCCTGGTCGACCACGGTGAAGAACAGGCTGGCCGCCACCACCATGACGAAGACCATGATGGTCGTGACCGTGGTCTCCTTGCGGGACGGCCACGTGACCTTGCGGCCCTCGTCGCGCACCTGGGACAGGAACTCGACGGGGCCGACGCGCTTCTGCGGAGGCCGGGCGGGGGGGATCTGCCGGGGCGGCGTCGGCGCGGAGGCGCCACGCGGTGCGCCGCGTGCCAGATCCACCTTCTTGCTCGCTTCGTTCGATGCCATGGCGCCAGCGTTGTGCGATGTTCGGTTCCGGCTCCCCGGAGACCGCTCCGGGAAAGCAGGCTTCGGGCGCGGAGGACGACGCCCAAACCCGCACCGACGGCCTACGGAAGATCCTGGAGTGCGCCCGCTCTAGCGCAAGTCCGCAGACTTGTCGACAGGAGGCGAGGAGCGTGTCGGGACTGGCAGGAGTGGAGGGACTCGAACCCGCAACCTCCGGTTTTGGAGACCGGCGCTCTGACCAGTTGAGCTACACTCCTAGCAGTCATGACGTGCGTGACCGCGCGCCTCGTTTGCCACGCTACCGGAGGCTTCGCAACAGGGGGGCACCAGATTCTCGCGGGGCCGATCACTCCGGAGGCGCCGCGGCCGGGGACGGTTTCGGCTCCGGCTTCGCCAGGGCGCAGTCCCGGTTCAAACCGGTTCCGGGGGCGTTCTCGAAGGTGCAGCGCTGTTCGGGCGGCGATCCGCAGACCGTCGCCAGGAGCTTGAACCCGACGCAGCGTCCGTCCGGCCCCCGGTAGCCCGGACCGCCCTTGCAGCCGCATCCCTCGCAGGGTGGCCGGGTCGGGCAATCCGTGGCGTGCGCGGGCACTCCGGCCATCACGGCGCAAGCGAGGACGAGACGGCCCCATCTCATCCGGAGACGAACCGCGGCTCGACCGGTCTTCCCGATCCGAAAAACGCGTGCGGGGACCGGCATGACGCCGCCCCCCGCACGATCCGGTTCGGACGGCGGCCGCGGGGCCGCCGCCGAGACCGAGATGACGTCAGTCGTTGATGGCGGCGAC